>DRDE01000273.1 GCA_011040095.1 Nitrospirota bacterium | reverse complement strand
TCCTCCAATAGCATTTGTTCAAAATAACATTTAATAAAAGATCAAGTCAATTCATCTCCCCCTCTGTCCCCCTGTAACCGTTCACGGGTTATATTTGTCGGTATTCAGTATGACATCAAACACTGAAACGGAAAGACTGAAATCCCCTCTTGAGAGGGGTGCAGTGGTGTGTTTACAATGAATATCCTGCTGAAGTAAAAGGGTTCGCCATCCGGGAAACAACAGCACAGAACATGAAAGAGATTAGACCGGATAAAGACACACACCCCTTAATCCCCTCTCAAGAGGGGAAAACTGATAACTGCCCCCTGCACCCTGTGAACAGTTACTTCCCCCTTAACCAAAGGGGGAAGTTTTCCCTGCAAAGTGAATTTACCGATAAACTTATCGTATACCCAACTGTTTATTTTATGATAAGCATTCGGTTAAATTAAATTATGGCAAAACAGGAAAAAAGATATGCAATGTTAATAAACCTCGACAGGTGCGCCGGTTGTTTTGCCTGTCAGGTAACCTGCAAAGCGGAATATAATATACCCTTTGGAACTTTCCGATGCAAAGTTGAGACATACCGCTCAGGCAGGTATCCGAACATCAGCAAGTTTTTCCTGCCGCGCCTTTGCAATCACTGTGAAAACGCCCCCTGCATTGAGGCATGTGAAGAAAAAGTTTTATTTAAAAACCGGGACGGCATTGTCTTGTTAAACACCGGCGAATGCATCGGGTGCCGGGTGTGTTTCGAGAAATGCCCTTATGATGCCATTGATCTGAACCCGGTCACCGGGCAGGCTGAAAAATGTGATTTTTGCTATGAAGGGCAGGTTATCAAAGGCCGTCCCCCGGTATGTGCGCAGAGCTGCATGGGAAAAGCAATCTTGTTCGGCGACATAAATGATAAAAACAGTGATATATCAATTGCACTGAAAAACCATAATATCAAGGCGCTTAAACCGGAGCTTGCGACAAACCCTTCGGTTTTCTATGTATTTAAAGGTGATACAGGTGATGCGCCGCTGAAAGACCATAAAATAACTTTCGGACATTCCACCAGCCGCGCCAGCGCCCAAAAAGTCCGGGAAGGGCCTGAAAGCCGGGAAAATTCAGTATACACATCAGATGCCATGTGTCCGTCCGAATGCGGCATTTCAGTGGTTGTTGAAGACGGTGTTGCAAAGAAAATCTATGGGAATCCTCATACCCTGGTTAATAACGGGACCCTGTGCGCCAAAGGCGCATCAGGTCTTCAGCTCACATATTCCCCCCACAGAATAAAAACCCCACTGATAAGGACCGGCCAGCGGGGTGAAGAAAAATGGGAGGAGATTTCATGGGATAAAGCCCTTGACTATATTGCAGAAAAATTAATCGGGATAAAACGGAAATACGGGCCGGAATCGGTCTTTTTAGACTGCGGGGATGTTACGGACAGAGAGGCGTATTACCGCATCTTCCATGCATTCGGCGCCCCCAATACATTCAACCACGGAAGCATCTGCGACCCCAACCGCAGATGGGGGCAGGGAATAATGACGGGTGACGAAAGGCCCCTGCCCGATATTCAAAGGCCGGTTCTCATTAGAAACAGTGAAGGTGAATTGCGCCTTAAAAAAAATCATGACATCAGGCTTCTTCTGAATATCGGCGCAAACCCGCTCGTTGCTACAAGGTTCAACTACATGTCAAACGGCATTCTCTCAGCCAGAGAAGAAAACGGCTGCACTTACATTGTTATAGACCCGGCCTGCACCAATTCCGCCTCGCACGCCGACATATGGCTTCCGATAATACCCGGAACGGATGCGGCCCTGCTTGCAGCCATGCTTTATTATATTACCGGGAATGACTCCCCTGCCAATTCCTCGAAAAAATATATAGACCATGATTTCCTTGAAAAATACACCATCGGCTGGCAGGAGTTTAAAGGATCATTTCTCGCGCAAGCCGATAAAAAAGATCCCTCAAACGGTTTACGGTTTTTTTCAATTGAGTGGGCGGAAAACAGGACCGGGATCACTGCGGATGATATTAAAAAAATCTCACACCTGTTCGGCATCACAAAGCCTGCGGCAATCGAGATCGGCATGCACGGCGCATCTCACCATACAAACGGAGATGTAACGTCAATCCTCATGACAGCCCTTTGCCTTATAACCGGGAATGCGGACATTCCCGGAGGTCTTGTATTCATAGATTCCCAGAAGGTCAAAAGAGGCAATAAAACCGTTGGAAAAGAATTCCTTGAAAAAGTTGTCACAAGGGAAATAAACGGCAGGCCTGTTTCAGGCAGGCTGTCGGAACTTCACAAAGACCTCTACGGTGACTATCCTGCTGCATGGAAAGGGGTGCTGGCCGACCTTCCGGTGAAAATCAGGAAAGGAATAAATTTAAAATACGGCCCCTTCCGGGATTACAGCTATCCTGTAAAGGCCTTTATAACAAGGGCCGGCAACCCGGTCATGACAGCCGGCAATACGGCTGAATGGAAAGATGCATTAACTTGCGAAAATGAAGCCGGTGAATACCTGCTTGAACTGATGGTATTTATCGATACACATATAAGCGAGACAGGCAAATATGCGGACATTGTGCTGCCTGAGGCAGGTTTTCTTGAACGTATGGGAGTCAGTGATGTCTATACCATGAGTCCTGAAATATCCATCAGGGACCAGGTAATAAAACCGCTTCATGAATCCAGGACGCCCTTTGAATTCATGATTGCCATGTCCGGGTCGCTGATAAAAAACGGGGATACTGATATCAAGGCCGAAGATTTTAAAATTAAATACAAAAGTGAAGAGGCATTTATAAACGGGATATTAAGTGAAGCTCCCGGATTTTATAATATCGGAACCCCACTGCCTTATCCTGATTTCCCGGAGGGATGCCTGATAGAAGGGGCGCCGGATAATCCGGGGGCTGTGTGGGGAAACAAGACAATAAAAACCGGGGAACCTTTAACCGTCGAATGGCTCAGGAAACACCATGGAGTTGCAGTATGGCCTGCAAGTTATCACAGGTATAAAAAAGCAGACGGATCTCCTTCGGGAATATACCCGCGAACTGCGTCAAAAAAATTTGAATTCAGGTTCGGTTTCCTCGAAAATATTAACAAAAGATTCGGGACGGATTTTCCCACTACCTTTTACTGGGCCGGATGCAAATGGAATCCGGGGAATCTTTTTTACAAAGATGCCGGAAGGGAATATCCTTTTCAATTGATAAGCGGCAGGGTTCATCATGCAATGACAATGACGGCGGTCTGTCCCTATCTTGCTGAAACAGACACCGAGTGCATGCAGCCGGCCAACAACGATTTTCATTACAGGATGCCGGGGCTTCAGAACATCCCGAATAAATACGGCCTCCAGGACAATAAAAACAATTTCTTCAAACAGGACAGTCTCTCAATTCCTGTCTTTGCCTTTAATACAACCGACGGGAAGCGCCTGGACCTGGAAACCGGCGACACTGTTTCCCTCGAAAATCCGTTAAAAAAACAAATCACCGGAAAGGTTTTTTTAACGGACGAGATAATGCCGGGAGTAATTAAAACAGCCTTCGGGCCGGGAGGCCGGGAGGCTTCCGGAACAGGCTTTATGAATCATACCTTTAAATACACGCCTAACATCAATGAACTTCACGACCCTGAAAACATCTCGCCTTTTACCGGGATGCCCGCATTCGGAGATATAATGGTCAAAGTTATTAAAGAAAGGGATTGGTAACCGTTCAAATCAGCCGTTTGACTGCGGCATACTATTCAAGCCTTGAAAAAACTTGATTTTATTGCTAAATTAACCTTCATTACATTACAATTTGTGTAATAATTCAAATTCTCGTAATAGTTCATCCCGGTGAGATAAGGAATTGAAAGGGTTTGAATGACAGATTGATTGTATAACTCCCCCGGCCCCTCTTAACTTAAGAGGGGAGCTATAGTATCCCCATTAGGTTAAGGGGGATTTAAGGGGGGTTGCTTTAACAATCTATTTTATCTTTTTTTTTGCATATGGTCACAAACTATGTCTGAACTTGACAAACTGAGAAAAAAAATAGACGAACTCGACCTTAAGATTCTCGAATTATTAAACAAGAGAACAGAGGTCGTCCTTGAAGTCGGAAAGACAAAGCAGGACAAGCATTTAAAAGTTTACTCACCTGAAAGGGAGCGGGCAATACTTGAAAGATTAAAAGAGAAAAACAGCGGCCCTTTCCCCACTGATACCCTCCGGTTAATCTATGAAGAAATACTTTCGGCGTCTCTTGCTTTGCAGCAGCCTTTAAAAGTCTCATACCTGGGCCCGTCCGCAACATTCACCCATCTTGCGGCAAAGAGGCAGTTCGGGTCTTCTGCGGATTACATGCCCGAAAGCACAATAAAAGAGGTGTTCGACTCGGTCTCCAGGGATAAGGCCCGGTATGGAGTGGTTCCTATCGAGAACTCAACCGAAGGCATAGTCAATTATACACTTGATATGTTCGTGGATTCGGATTTGAAAATTGCATTTGAGATAATGCTCCCTATATCACATAACCTGCTCTCAAAGACAGGCAAAAAAGCGGACATCAAAAAAATTTATTCCCATTCACAGGCAAGGGCGCAGTGCCGGGGCTGGCTTGAAAGTAATTTCCCGGGTATCCCTGTTATCGAAGAGTTAAGCACTGCTGCGGCTGCCAAACGTGTCTCAAAAGACACCTCTGCCGCCGCTGTTGCGAGCGAACTTGCCGCTTCCGAATATAACCTGCAATTTGTTGAAAAGGGCATCGAGGATAATAAAACCAATTTTACCCGGTTTCTTGTCATTGCAAAAGAATCATTGGGTAAAACAGGGAGAGACAAGACATCCATCATGTTTTCAGTAAAAGACAAACCGGGCGCGCTCTACCTGATATTGAGGCCCTTTGCCAGGCATAGGATAAACCTGACAAAGATCGAATCAAGGCCGTCCAAGAGAAAGGCATGGGAATACTTCTTCTTTGTAGACCTGGAGGGCCATATAGACGACAAAGGAGTCAGGAAGGCAATTAACAGTGTGAAAAAGGAATGCCTCTTTTTCAAGGTGCTGGGTTCTTACCCCTCGGCTGAATAAAGATAAATCAAAGATCAAAAATAAAAAATAAAAATTAAGGAGTTTATTTTATAAAATTTTTTCCTTAATTTTGATTTTTAATTTTTAATTTTTGATCTTTTCCATGATACAGTCTCCTGAACATATCAAAAACATTAAGCCCTATGCGCCGGGTAAACCGATTGAAGAACTTGAGAGGGAACTTGGAATCGCTCACCCGGTGAAGCTCGCCTCCAACGAAAATCCTGTTGGCCCGTCGCCTCTTGCGGTCAGGGCGCTGCGCAAACGCATAAGCGACCTGAACAGGTATCCTGACGGAAGCTGCCATTGCCTCGGCAGCGCATTATCCGGGAAATTGCAGGTAAGGTCTGATGAGATATTGTTCGGAAACGGGTCCAATGAAATTATCGAGCTTGCAGTCAGGACATTTCTCAGTCCGGGTGATGAGGCCATAATGGCGCATCCTTCTTTTGTCGTCTATTCAACCATTGTACAGGCGGCAAAAGGCAAAGGCATAATTGTCCCGCTTAAAGACCTGCGGCATGACCTTGATGCAATGGCGTCAAAAATAACAAACAGGACAAAGATTGTCTTTATCGCAAACCCCAATAACCCCACAGGCGCAATAAATACAAAAACCGAAATGGATTCCTTTATGAAAAAAATCCCTGAAGGCGCGCTGGTTGTCATTGATGAGGCATATTTTGAATATGTTGTTTCGCCGGATTACGCGGACAGCATGAAATATTTCAGACAGGGAAGGGATATACTTATTCTCAGGACGTTCTCTAAAATATACGGCCTCGCAGGACTCAGGATAGGATACGGAATTGCAAAGAAAGAACTGATAGCGGAGATGAACAAAGTCCGCCAGCCTTTCAATGTAAACTCCCCGGCACAGGAAGCGGCGCTTGCGGCTCTTGATGATGAAAAACACATTGAGAAATCCAGGAAGATAAATGAGAGGGGCAAAAAATATCTTTATAAAGAATTCAGGTCATTGAATATAAATTACGCGCCGACCGAGGCAAATTTCATATATATGACTTTTGAAGATGATATAGTCAATCAACTATACAATGACCTTCTGAAACAGGGGGTTATTGTGAGACCGATGGGCCCCCGCGCAATACGCGTGACTATCGGACTTCCCGGGGAGAATAAAAAACTGGTGGAAGCATTGAGGAAGATTTTGAATAGTTACAATTTTTTTATTTAATTCATTATAATTAACATTCGCTGAAATCTTGTAATTTAGATTTTTAAACATAAAATTTCCGGAGGTACTGTTATGGATATTATCGTATTAAAGCGTGGAGCTACTGCAAAAGAACTCCGCCACATAGTCAAGAAACTTGAAAACAAGGGCTTTGAGGCCAATATCTCAAAAGGGACCGAAAGGACGGTCATCGGGGTAATCGGCGACACCTCAAACATTTCCGAGGATGAGAGCAATGCCTTTGCTT
>DRDE01000272.1 GCA_011040095.1 Nitrospirota bacterium | reverse complement strand
GATAAAGAAAAACCAGGGCTTGCAAAGATATACAGCCTGCAGCATACATTCATTGAAGAAGCCGGCTACAAAGAATTCAGGATAAGAAAGAGTATGGAGCAGGGTGATAAAAAGGCCCCTGTCCTGCCTGATATATCGGTCTGTGAAGAATGTCTGGGTGATATAACAAATCCAAAAGACAGGAGGTTCATCTACCCGTTTACAAACTGCACAAACTGCGGCCCCCGCTTCACCATTATAAAATCACTCCCCTATGACAGAAAAAACACTTCCATGCGGGACTTCCGGGTATGCCCTGAATGCGAAAGGGAATACCAAAGAGCCTCTGACAGGAGGTTTCATTCCCAGCCGAATGCATGCCATGCATGCGGGCCGTGGATAAGCCTCTATGACTGTGAGGGCAACCTGATATGCACAAAAGAAGACGCGCTTGAGAATACCGTAAATCTCCTGCGCAAGGGAAATATTATTGCTGTCAAGGGTATGGGGGGATACCACCTCGTATGTGATGCTGCGAATGAAGAAGCCGTAACCGGGTTGCGAAAGAGAAAACACCGTGAAGAAAAACCGATGGCCGTTATGTTCCCTGATATAAATTACATAAAGTCGGAGACACTCATTAATGAACTCGAAGAACGCGCAATAAACTCTATTGAAAAACCCATTGTCATTGTAAGAAAAAGAGAGACGACTTCTCTTGCCCGCGCAGTCTCGCCTGGTAACAGCACAGTGGGGGTTTTTCTGCCCTGCACGCCTCTTTATCATCTCATATTGCTTAAATTGAAAAAGCCGGTGGTGGCCACAAGCGCCAACATAACCGATGAGCCTGTTGTTAAAGACGAAAAAGACGCCTTTACCCGGCTTTCGGATATTGCCGATTATGTCCTTGCATATAACAGGGAGATAGTCAGGAGATGTGATGATTCGGTTGTCAGGATAGTTGCGGAGAGGCAGACGCCGGTAAGACGCTCAAGGGGATTTGCACCCATTCCTGTTATCGTTCCGTTCAGCTTTAAAAAACCGGTCCTTGCCCTCGGCACTTATATGAACAACACTATTGCCGTGGGCATTGATAATAAAGTATATATATCCCAGCACATAGGGGACCTTGATACGCCGCTTGCAGTGGAATTTTTTGAGGAGACTATAAATGATTTTCTTGAATTGTTCGATATCAACCCCGGTATCGTTGTCTCGGACATGCATCCGGGGTATTACAGCACAAAATTCGGTGTAAGGCATTTCAGCGATAAGCTCGTTAAGGTTCAGCATCATTTTGCGCACATATTATCATGCATGGCTGAAAATGATATCCCGGAAGATACCGGTGTAATAGGTTTTGCTTTTGACGGAACCGGCTATGGAACGGATAAAACCCTGTGGGGCGGCGAGGTGTTAATAGCCTCTTACAAGGGGTTTAGGAGGGCTTATCACCTGAGACCTTTCAGGTTGCCGGGAGGGGATAAGGCAGTCAAAGAGCCTTGCAGGACAGGCTTTTCGCTCTTATACGGGACGTTTGGAGATGAGGCTGGAGAAAATGACTATATCCCCCTGACAAAGGTGGAGAAGGCCTTTTTTACCGGGATGATTAAGGGAAACATAAACTCACCTGCTACAACGAGCATGGGAAGGCTGTTTGACGGAGTGGCCTCAATCATCGGGTTAAGGCATAAGGTATCTTATCACGCCCAGGCAGCAATAGACCTGGAACAACTGGCCCTCAGGTCGGATGACACAGGTTCATACCCCTTCAGTATTGAACAGAACATCATTGGCCACAGACCCGTGATTGAAATGATAGTCAATGATTTAAAGGCAAAAGCGCCGAAAGAAATAATTGCAAGAAAGTTTCACAATACAATTGTGAAGATGATCATATTTGTCGCTGAATTATTAAGAAAAGAAACCGGCATATCGCATGTTGCGCTTTCAGGAGGGGTTTTTCAAAATTCAATATTGCTTGAAAATACATATCAGAGACTTCGGGAAAGAGGCTATACCCCCCTCATTCACCAGCTTGTGCCCGCTAATGACGGCGGAATCTCATTAGGACAGGCTGTTTACAGCCGGTTCCTGTAATATTTTCAGGGGAGAAGATAAACCTTCAGACATGAATCCGGACACAGAGACTGAAAAAGACCCCCGCGGCCGGAGCCTGAAACCGTGGTTGTGGGTCATATTATGTTCAATCGCCATTTTTGCCACTGTCCCTGTTGCCCGGGGTCTTCAGGAATTTATTTATGATACAGTCGGCCGTGAATTTTTTACGTATTTTGTTCTTTTTGCCGGCGGCTCCGGCCTGGCTGTGCTTTTATATTTTTTTATCTTCAGATTAAAAACAAGAAATGTTTCCCAATATCTCTGGCTTTTTATTTGTGCGGGGATATATGCCTGGTTTACTGTTCAGCTCGGGAAACAGCATCCTGAAGAAGCAATTCATCTGCTCCAGTTCGGAATACTCTCCTTTTTTATATTTAAGGCCCTGAGTTACAGGATACATGACCGGACGGTTTACATAACCACTGTTCTGATTGTGTTATTTATCGGGACAACAGATGAATTCATTCAGTGGTTAACGCCGCAGAGGGTCTGGGACTACAGGGACATCAGTACCAACACGCTTGCAGGTGGTATTTTGGCGCTGGGGATATGGAAAGGGATCAAGCCCGGAATCATATCCGGACCCGTGAAAAAGATCTCCGTTAAAATGCTGGTCTGGACCGCAACACTTAATTTGCTTTTCATGGGCTTATGTCTTTCCAATACCCCGGATGTTGTTAATCGTTACACGGCTGTTTTTAATAACTTGTCCTGGCTTCAGGGCGAAGAAGTAATGACCGAGTACGGTTACAAACATAAAGACCCTGAAATCGGCGCTTTTTATTCCCGGCTGCCCCTGGAAAAATTAAAGGAGACCGACCTCATCAACGGTGAAAAATACGGGAAAACTGTTCTCCGGGAAAAATCCGCCGCAGACGGATATGAAAAACTGAGCAGGATTTATACTCCATACACAAATCCGTTTTTAGACGAGTTCCTCAAACATATATCGCGAAGGGACAGGGAGTTTGAAAACCTTGCAGCAACAGATGATCCCGGCAAGAAAATTGAAACAGCCAATATTGTTTACAGGGAGAACCTGCTGCTTGAAACGTATTTCAAAAACACCCTGGAACACTCGGGATCAATCTGGCCCGGCAAAAAAATAAAGGACTTGCAGGAAACGGCTTCTTTATGGAAAGGGGACTATACAAGTGGGGCAGGTAAAATAATAACCTCCTTCAGCTTAAAAACGGCCTGGCTTTACATTGTCGGTTTACTGGCTGCAATATGGACATCTGCCGCATACTGGAAAAGAAGGCTTAACATTTAAGGACAGGAGTTCAATCAGCTCTTTGGAGCACACCCTTTGCGGAAAGTCTTCTCTCTTTCTCAGCATTTCCTGCTCCGTTTAATCTTTTCAGGTGGTGTATCTTTAATCCTTTCAAATATCCCGAACAGCAGAAATCTTGTAAACATATCCGATCCGTTAAGGGAATAATGCACCCACCTTCCGCTTTTCCTGTCCTTTATAAGACCGGCTTCTTTTAACATGCCAAGGTGGAAAGAAATGTTCGGTTGTGTCATGTTAAGCGTTTCTGCAATATCACAGACACATATTTCTCCTTCCTCCATTAACGTAAGAATCTTAAGCCTTGTTTTATCGGATAATGCTTTGAAAATAAGCAAAAGTCTTTGCATAGCCCCCCCCTCTTTTATTTCCGGCAACTACCCGGGCGCTTATATTGGCAGCTATGGAAACAGCAGCCCGCCTTAATTGAGAAGTTAAGCACCTCTGTCTATTTTTTTCTCTTTTCATTCTGACCCCTGACTCCTGGATTCTTGTTAAACATTTTCCCAAGTGAACTATTACAACATAATAAATAAAAATTTATTTATATTCCCCTGCCTCCTCTCATATAACGCGTCACGTCCCAAGTAACGGAGAG
>DRDE01000271.1 GCA_011040095.1 Nitrospirota bacterium | reverse complement strand
TATCTCCACATTAAGCTCTTCCAGAAGCGGTATGATCTGATTTTTCATTGCCATGCCTGCATGGTCACAACCGATAGCTACCTTCATCATCCCTCCGAAAATATTGTTGAATTGCTGAATGGTGAGCGGATTCCGCCCGGAGGCAGACCCGGCCATAAAGCATAATCAGTCGGAATTTTTCCTTTCCAACGGGGTAGATTATATTATCAACCTCACATATGTAAGTCAAGGATAGTATTAAGCAAAGTCTGTTATAATTCCGGTATGCCGACAGTCGGGCTTACAGGCAATTTCGGAATGGGCAAATCCACGGCACTGCGCCTGTTTAACGAATTGGGTGTATTCACTTATGATGTTGACGGTTTTGTCCATGATATACTTGAGTATCCCGGGATAATTAAAAGGATCGCAAAAGCCCTCGGCAGGCATGCTGCATTAGTCATGTTTGAATCGACTCTGTTGTTTGAGGCCGGTTGTGAAGAAAATATTGCCGTGTTTATGCTTGTAATACAAGATAATTTTGTGATATCATGTAATATGAATTTATCATGTAAAAAGGAGCAAACATGAAAACTATGGTAACTAAAAGAGGCCAGGTCTCCATACCGTCGGATATAAGAAAGAAATTTCATATAGAGCCTGAATCAAGGGTTGAATGGGTTGCGGATGGTAACCTAATTAAAGTAATACCACTACCGAAAGACGCTGTAGCAGCTTTTAAAGGCAGAGGCGGGAAAAAATATACAAGTAAGGACCTGATTAAGGACAGGTGTGCTGAAAGAAGAAAAGAAGATGAAAAAAACAGGTAAACCGGTTTCATATGTTTTTGACACCTCGGCAATACTGGCGCTCTGGAATAATGAAGAAGGGGCTGATACAGTAGAGCATATCCTTCGTTCAGAAGCAACAATTCATATCTCATTTATGAGTTTTATGGAAGGCCGATACAGGTTATGGAAAAATGCCGGCAAGGATGAATCGGACGAATTTTCCAGGCATCTTGACCTTCTTCCTGTAAAAAGAGTGGGCATAACCGATTTGATTTTTGAAAAGTCAGTCGAGATAAAAGCCACCAAGAATCTATCTGTCTGCGATAGCTGGATAATAGCTACAGCTATGGCTACGGAGTCTGTCCTGGTACACAAAGACCCTGAATTTGAACAGGTAAAGAGAAAGGTCAAGCTGAAAACACTGCCTTACAAAAAAAAGGCAAAAAATCCTTGATTTCTTGCGGCAACGTTTCTGAAAACCGGTGCATGAGCGCAATATCTGTTTCTGTTATAATTCCGGTATGCTGACAGTCGGACTTACAGGAGCTTTCGGAATGGGCAAATCCACGGTATTGCAACTGTTCAGCGAATTAGGCGCATTCACTTTTAATGTAGACGGTTTTGTTCATAACATACTTAAAAACCCGGAAGCAATTAAAAGAATTGCCGAAGTTCTCGGCAACGACATCCTGATAAAGAATTCTGCGAATGTCTCAATTAATAAAAAGCATATGGCTGATATTATCTTTAAGTATCCGGACAGACGCAAAGCCGTTGAAAAGATAATCCATCCTGAAGTTTTAAAAGTAATCAAACTCACCATATCAGACATAGCCGGCAGGAAACCCTCTGCAATAGTCATCTTTGAAGTGCCATTATTATTTGAGGCCGGTTACGAGAGGTTTTTCGATAAGGTGATAGTCGTTTACTGCAGTCGTGACAGGGCAATAAAAAGGCTTGCCGAAAAGGGCTTTTCAAGAGATGACGCCGTGAAAAGAATCCGCGCCCAGATGCCGGTAACCGCCAAGAAAAAACTCGCGGACTTTGTGATTGACAATAACGGGGACCCTGAAAAAACGAGGCTTCAGGTAATGGAGATATATGATAAATTAGTAACATCCTGCAAGGCACAAAGTAAAAGAAAAGGATAAAAACTTTCTTTATATTTTTTTAAACTTTGTGCCTCTGTGCCTTTGCCCCTTTGTGCCTTCGCTGTTACAATTTAAAAAGCCCGCTTAGGAGCGAACCGTCTTTTACCCGCGCTTCTATATCCGCAAAGTCATTATCCGACATGCCGAGCATATCGAGGCATGAAGAATCAAAAGGATAATAAGGGTCTTTGCCGGTTGCGCTTAAAATGCTCCGGGTTGTTATGTAATCGGCAATATGAACAATCGCCAGATGCTGAAGATTATTTTTTGCAAGAGACGGCGTGTGATGGTGCAATGTTGTATTTAAAACCGTTTCAGGCAAGTTCCATTTTTCAGCAAGCCAGTTTCCTATATCGGCATGGGTAAATGACAGGATTTTCTTTTCCGCTTCGAGAAGAGTTCCGTCCTTGTCAAACTCATTCAATACATTCAGGTAAGCATCCGGGAAAAACCGGCTCAGCGCCAGGAAACCTATATCGTGCAGCATACCGTTAATTAATAGCTCTTCCGAAATAGCCGGTATGAGTTCTGCAGATATAAGCTTTGCGATAAATCCAACGGATACGGAGTGATTAAAAACTCTCCGGTAATCAAGCGCACTCTTATACTTCCCGTTTTCGAGCACTGTCATTAAAGATATTGCAAGGGCTATGTTCTTGACATTTTTAAAGCCTATCCTCATTATTGCATTATTAAGCGTTCCGGCAGGCGTTCTGAATCCGAAAAAAGCCGAGTTGGCGACACTTACTATTTTTGCGCTTATGGCAGGATCGTTCTCTATGATCTTTTCAAGTTTATTGACAGGTATTAAATCATCATCAATAATGGCCAGTATCTCCTGGGCGATAACAGGCAGGGTTGGAAGTTTTGTGATCTTCCGCACATAAAATTTTAAGGAATCATTCACAATCATGTCCCCGATTATAAATGTAACCGTTCACAGTTATCAGTTTACGGTTTGCAGTTAATGCTATCAACTGTGAACTATTACTATTTTAGTATGTTTCTTTCAACTGTTAACCGTTAACCGGCAACCGTGAACGGTTACTTATAGATTAATGAAAGTATCAGGAAATAAAAAGGATTTTACTATCCGGCCCCATTTATGTCAAGTCCTCGAAATGTGTCAACCTTTTGAACTCATTATAACGGCTTTCGATCTCCGGATAATCAAGACTTTTTATCTTGTCAAGACTGAATGCCTCCACATTATATGAAGCCATGACACTTCCGAATATTATAGCCTTGCGAATATTTGATTCTTCAAAATTCATGGTATTGGAAAGATAGCCCATGAACCCCCCGGCAAAACAGTCACCAGCACCGGTAGGATCATATACCGACTCAAGGGGATATGCAGGCGCGGAGAATATCTTCTTGTCCCTGAACATCAGTGCTCCGTATTCTCCACGTTTTATAATCAGGGTCTTCGGGCCGTATGAATGTATAATGTTTGCAGCCTTGACGAGATTGGGCTCGCCGGAAAGCTCCCTTGCCTCTCCGTCGTTAATAAGAAGTATATCAACTAATTTAAGGGTCTCAAGAAGAGAATCCCTCTTTCCTTCTATCCAGAAATTCATTGTATCACAGGCAACAAGGTCGGGTTTTCTAACCTGATTTAATACATCTCTTTGCAGGTCCGGGTCAATATTTGCAAGAAAGACGATTTTTTTATCCCTGTAACTTTCAGGCAGTTTAGGTTTAAACGACTGAAACACGTTGAGCTGTGTATCGAGTGTGCGCACCTCGTTCAATTCATATCCGTACTCGCCCTTCCACCTGAATGTCTTGCCCTCGGTCCTTTCGATTCCCTCGATATCAATCTTGCGGCTTTTCAGGAATTTCAGGTGGGTGTCGGGGAAATCAGTTCCAACAACGGCAACTACAGAGACATCCGTAAAATAACTTGCCGCCGTGGAAAAATATGTGGCGGAACCGCCGAGCACTTCATCCACTTCACCAAACGGGGTCTTGACAGAATCAAATGCAACCGAGCCTACAACTA
>DRDE01000270.1 GCA_011040095.1 Nitrospirota bacterium | reverse complement strand
ATCGGTTTGCAACTCTTTTTTACTTTTTAACTCCTGCATTCCTTTAATAATTGTCGGGCGTGATATCCCTGTCAGTTCATGTGTAATTTTTATTCCGCCACGGCCATAATTGATAGCCTCTCTCGCCACATACCAACGTTTTTGGGACTCATTTAATGTGGACAACACCTTGAAAAATAATGGGTCTGCAGTACTTTGTTTCGTTGTTTTCATTAAAATTAAGGATACCATTATTTGCCTTAAAAGTAAATGTTATTTATTGTTAACCCCTAAGGAAAGGCTTTCAATAACGGATTGATTGGATAACTCCCCCTCCCCTTATGAAAGCAGTTACGGAAAGTCAGTATTTAATTTTTAAGATGTGACACCTGTCCCTCAAATTTTCCTAAAGAGCCCTTTCTTTCTTTTTATGTAGTGCCGCTAAAAGAGTTCCACCAGTAAGAAAAAGGATAGAACTAATTGGTTCGGGGGCAAGAGGTAGTGATTGATTGTGTATTTCCAAGTACGGTGCCAAAATACCATTATCGTAATCAGCTCCAAAAACCGAAATTCCCTTTGCTTCCCCTACGATTTGTAATTGATCTTCCCAAGGTGCAGGGCTAATCCAAAATGCGGCCCAGTTAATATCTTCATCAAGATTTCTGATTATATCATTTGTTACATCTATTTGTTTCCATCCAGTGGAGGAACCTGAATAAAAATCGTAAAGTGTATTAATCTCAGGGGGAGGGCCATCTATATGCAAATAATCACTTTCTGCATCACCCGTGTAACCACTACTTCTCAGATGTGACAAGGTTGCCAGTTTCCTATCATCGTTGTATACTTGAATTACTTTTGCAACATTAATATTTAAAATGACGCTATCGATTATATCATCTGAAGGTATTTTAGACAGGTCAATTTCTATAAGCGAAGCATTATAAGTAAAACCTTTACCAAACTTAGAAGAATCGTAATAAACACGGTAAACACTCCACCCTCCAGCATCAAAAGGAGCTGCCCCATCAACTGTCGGAGTGCCGGTAGATGTGGCTACATATTGAGCGTCATTATATGGATATGTCTTACTAATTAAAGTGGCCTCTGCCATCCCTGCCATCCCAAGCATAAACAACCCCGTCACCAATCCTGCTAAAATTTTCTTTCTCATTTTTTATCCCCCCTTTTGTTACGCCCAGCGAGCCCATCCCGCCGAACAGTTAGCAGACGAATTTCTTGTTTGATTGCTGATTAACCTTTTCATGAGAATCTTATACCGGTTTCCCAGTGTTATTTTTTGTGATACGGCGCAATCATATCACAGGGGATGTGACATATATGTGACATATAGATAAAAAACTTCTAATAAGGTTATTAGCAAACAGTTTCTGAACAGGTTTTCATGCAAGGAAGGGGGAAGCGGTAAATCCGTAATAGTGGGGTCTCAGCGCGCAGAGCTGACAATGGATTGATAGACGACCCGGGTCTCGGCGGAGGGGGCAAGCCCGGTTGCTGTTTCCAGTACCTCTTTACATTGCCTGTAGAGTTCAACCGCCTTTGACCGGTTGCCGAGATTGCTGTAACAGAGCATGAGACGCTGGTAAAAACCCTCGGATATCTCATCGAGTTCAAGACCCTTTTCATACCACAGAACAGCCTTGTGAAAATTCTCTGAATTCTCATAGTGGTTGCCGATTTCTTCAACTATATGGATCAGTTTTAACTTTAATCTCGCTCTTTTCCGGATAATTGGAAGTAGTCCATCGGCCTCACCCTCAAGGAAATCCCCTTTATAGAGGTCAAGGATTTTTTCACCGATCTCTGTTACACCTTTAAAATTTCTTTTTCTTGCTTCCTCCACTTCTCCGGCAATCAGATTTTCCAATACCCACAGGTCTATCCAGAAATATTTATCATCGAGGCTTATTCGGCCCTCATGTATTACAAGGGCTTCTTTATTGCCAAGGAGGTTTCGAAGACGTTTTAAGGTGGTCCTGAATGACCAGTTGGCCCTGTCGCCATCTGCATTAGGCCAGAGGTTATCCATGATGAGGTCATGGTCAACATCCCTGCCCCCGGCGGAGATGATGAATTTCAGTAAATCAAGCGCTTTCTTCTGTGCCTTACCCGAATCAAGGAGGATGGCGCCATTCCTGAAAACCCGGAATCCACCCAGGGTATAGACCTTTACCGGCCAGGGCCAGTGTCCCGTACAATTGAGCGGGTTTTGTGGTAACAGATGCCGTTTTTTTACAAGATATGCGGCATATTCCGTCTCTATGCCGGCCTCAAACGCTTTTTCACATAAAAAAGCCTTGACCGAAGGGGAGGCCCACCAATTCAGGTTTATATAGCCCTTGTTATGTCCGAGGGTGAAGGCCTTTTTCAGGTGCTCATTCCCTTTTGAGTAGTTCCTCCGTTTATATGAAAACCAGGCATTAATGCAATGGCATTCGTAGAGGAGATAATCACTCCTCATTCCGGCTGCTATCCCTTCAGCCCTGCTCAGGTATTCGACGGCCTTTTTCATATCGCCTGTCTTGAAGAGTATATGAGAACTACCGATGAGATTCAGTCCGATCTGGTATGTTATCCCGCTGTTTTCAGCGAGGTCCAGCGCCTCCTCAGCATACTTTGCCGCCAGCGGCAGATTGTCTTTCCTGCTGTATAAACATGCCATAAGGTAATAATACCGGGCAAGATCATTTAAACGGGACTTGTTGAGCGCTGCTTCAGCCTTTTTCAGTATCCTCTCTGTTTCGTCCAGACGTCCTGCAGAAAGCATTGCATATGCAATCTGGGCCAACAATAAAAAATCGAATATGTGGATTCCCGCCTTCCTGCCTGTTTCAAGCCCTTCTCCGGCAGACCTCTGTGCATTCTCCGGCTCGGCTTTCAGACGGTAGTAAACAGACTCCACCATCTTCCATAAAATAATTGATGCCGGCCTGGTCAGCCCCTTTTTTATCTCCGGTTTCAGGTAGTTAACGAGGATTTCAGCAGAGGCAATATCCCCGGTACAGGAGTAGTAAAGTATCAGGCGTGTGGATAAGGTTATCTTCCGGTAAATATCAGGGCATTTATAAACCATATCGCCTGCTTTCCGTGCAATAAAAGGCAGGATGTCCGAGTCTGGATTGCGGTATAAGAATGCGACCAGCATACTCCCGGTAACCCGCACATCAATCTCTGCAGGAAGAGATTTCAGCCTGTCCCTGTCCAGACCGTTAATTTCTTCAAGCCAGAAATCAAGCGCCTTGAATTCCTTGAATTCAAAGATGTAAGAGTCCACAATGGCTGCCCAGGTTAGAAGTCGCCATTCCATGTCCTTTTCCCTGTAAAAAGCATGATATGCCTCCTCAAGCAATTGCCGGGCATCGTTGGGGCTGTAAAATATGCGGCACATACCGTTCCAGTAAGAGAGCCGGGGATTATTATAAATGAACTTGTGAGGAAAGCGGTCCAACCATTCCTGAACGGTTCTGCGGCGGCCCTGATCAAGAAAGGCCCCTGCATGGTTTAAAACCAGTTGTGAGAGATTTTCCCACATGCCGGATCTGGTATAAAGCGCCGCAGCATCGTCAATCCTGCCTTCGTCTTCAAGCAGGACGGCTGCCTTATAGCAGAGGGCTTCGAGTTCTTCTTCGGATAGCGTTTTCCCGGATTCAGAGGCAAGAAAATCCCTGAAAAGGTTATGGTAGCGGTATGTTGGCCTTGATTGGTTGAGGAGTTCAATAAAGCAATTTTTTCTGTGCAGTTCCTGAATGATTTTGTCAGAGTCTTTTATGCCGGTCAGTTTTTCAGCCATCAAAGGTGTAAATTCAGGAAATACCCATGTATTAAGCAGGAAGCGCCGGGTCGCACTGTCCGTATTCCTCATGAGTTCACTTGTAAAGTAATCAAAAAACTCCTTGAAGCGATATCCCTTCAGAGAATAATTTTTTAAATGGCTCCCCTTTATCTCCCCGAGCAGCAGCAAAATGCCGGATATCCATCCCTGAGTCTTGCGGTGAATCTCTTTTAACCGGGCAGTTGGAAAGGATTTCTGCATTAACCTTGCCAGCTCTTTTGTCTCATTGAGTGTGAATGCAATATCCTGCCACCCCACCATTCTTATTGTATTGTTCATCTTCATCCTTGACATCTCCAAGGGAGGAGCGTCCCTGCTTATTACAATACACCTTATTTCATCAGGTAATTCTTCGAGGCCGCGGCATATTGCGGTATGAAAGACGGAATCACGCGGCACATGATGGTAGTTGTCAAAGACAATAACAAAGGGCTTTCCCAACCTTGCGTAAAGGTTTTCGAAATACCTTTTTGTAAACGCCGGAATGCCGGGCGGATATTCCGGGGTTAAAGATGGAAGCGGTTTCTTTCTGCCCGGTGCAGCCTTTTTGGCTGCAAGGCCCATGTAATGGAAAAAAGCGGCTAAGTCCCTGTCCCTTTCATCGAGATTATACCGGAGGCAGTCTTTCCCGCGGTTTTTAATATAGCTTGCAGCCACGGTGGTCTTGCCAGGACCCGGGTGGGCCTGTTATCCAGGCAACAGGGGCCTTCAGGCTTTCATCAATGAGTGAAAACAGTCTTTCACGTTCCAGCACATTTGATGCTTTCGGCAAGGCTATCTTTGGACTTGTCATTTGAGTTCAGTCCTTGACGGGCTATTGAAAAAATCCTACAGCCATTTTTTTGAGTCCCCATAAACTCTTTCTCTTATTTTTCATTGACTGCTGTAAAACATGTTGAACGAAGCCCTTGTGTTCAAGGTGGTAATATAACTCTTCCCGAGGGGATTGTAAATAATTTTTTAAACCGTTCACAGGGGGGGCGGGGGGCAGAAGGAATAAACACTATATTGCCTGGTATTGATAAACCCGGGCGAGCTCCAACTCACAGGGAGAGAAATTTAATTTTGTAAGATATTCCATTGTACAACCGGACTATGAATATTTTATTGTCCTTTGATACGTTTTGGTCCGGGATTTTACAAATTATTATCAACCACGAAGGACACGAAGAATCTGTTTGTCTCTTTATTTTATAATGCTTTTCTTCGCGCCCTTCGTGGTTATATTGGAGTTTATGCGCAGGCTCTATAGCCCAAAAAACCGCTAAAGACCTGGCCTGCTCCATGAAGCTTGCAGCCAATACGAGCGGAACAAGATTGCTGAATCTCCATAAGAAACGCCTTGTAAAAAGGGTGGAACAAATACGGAACAATGGAAGGGTATGGGTGTATGAACGGTTATAATTTCCATTTCCTCAATTCAGTCTTTTTTATCTTTCCTGTGGCTGTCTTTGGAAATTCTTCGATAAACAGTATTCTTTTCGGTATCTTAAATCGTGCTATTTGCCCTTTCAGGTAATTGTTTACTTCTCTCTCATCAACTACGGTATTATCCTTCTTTTTTATAAAGAGTATTGATATCTCCGACCCCCTGCCATCCGGTATCCCGACCATTGCGCACTCTTCAATCGATGGGTGTTTCATTACAAAATTCTCTATCTCTCCCGGATAGATATTCATTCCGTCAATGATAATGACATCCTTTTTCCTGTCAACTATATATATATAACCGTCTTCATCAATTTTTGCCATGTCTCCTGTATAAAGCCACCCGTTCTTTAATACAGCCTTTGTTTCTTCTTCCTTATTAAAATACCCCTTCATCACATTAGGCCCTTTTACAATAAGCTCACCTATCTCTCCGGCAGGCTTTTTTTTGCCGTCTTCTCCAATGACAGCCACCTCAATTCCGGGCAGCGGCGGCCCTACGGAAGCAGGTTTTCGCACTCCATCCAGTGGGTTTACCGCTACTATGGGTGATGCCTCCGTAAGCCCGTAGCCTTCGATCAACGGCACTTTAAAGCGCTTTTCAAATTCATATATTGTATCTTCGGGCAAGGCTGCGGCCCCTGATATACATGCCCTGACATTTATAAGAAATCTCAATAAATGCCTGATAAAAAAAGGCACCTTCTTTTTACAGAGGATATTGTAGACTGTCGGAATTCCGCCGAATAAGGTTATTCTCTCCTTAATAATACTTTTTATAACCAATGAAAACGGTTTCACCGATTTCAGCAGTATTATGCTTGCGCCTGCATATATTGGAACAAGAACACATGCGGTAAAAGTAAAAGAATGAAATAAAGGGAGGAAGAGCAGGAACCTGTCTCTCTGAGACACAAGCAGGGTTTTCACTGATGCCCCTGCATTGGATATGAGATTTTTATGGCTCAGCATAACCCCTTTCGGGAATCCTGTTGTTCCGGATGTATACAGGAGCACGGCAATATCTTCGTCTGAGCCTGCGTATGGCTCTGCTTCCTGCTGAGGGACTTGATCGAAAACAAAAGCTCTTAATCTATGCACATTACTTTTTATTTTTTCTATGTGCGGTGAATACATCTCACTATAAAGAAGGATTTCAGAGCCCGAATCATTGAGTATATAGGATATCTCACGGGGGGTCAGAAAAGTGTTAACCGGAACTGCGATACCACCTGCCCTGAGTATTGCAAAATAAGAAATTATATATTCCGGGCAGTTTTCCATTAAAATAGCCACCCGTTCTTCAGGTTTCAGTCCAAGCGCCTTCAGTCCTCCTGCGGAAAGGGTGACGCGATTGTCAATCCCGGAATACGAAAGCTTTCTGTCTTCAAATTTAATACAAATTCTTTCAGGATTATTCTTTGCTCTTTCCGATAATAAAGCGCCGAGTGTCAATAGATTTTGCCCCTTTCACGGTTTTGATATATTCAATTTGTTTCAGCAAATAAAATCTTAATATACATTCCTGGTTTCCGACAACAGGAATACAATAAGATATTAGTTAAAATTAAATTTTTTAGCAAATAAATTTTAAGGAGTTTTAATTTTTATCTGCTGCATATATACTATTTTTTTGGCTCTTCAGAAAAATTTATGGGTAAAACTGTCTTGGTTCAGGGTAAATTGGACAGCCCCGATTCATGTTTAAGCTAAATTACCATCTGCAAGGATGAGTTTTTTAAGGCATAGGGAAGCTCTGGATATCTATTAACAACATGCATTAAAGGGTGGGGGAGACTGTAGCTCCCCCGGACAGATATCCGTTGCCATCCGGCTGGTTATCCGTAACTTCTCAATAAGTTGAGGAAAGGGACTTCTCTCTCATCAAATATTCAAGTTGAGGTATTGAATTTATGCCCCCTACTCGATCATTGAGAAATTTCCAAAAAGAGACCTTCAATTTTCGACAAGTTTTCTTTAAGCTTGTGAAAGTATCCCT
>DRDE01000269.1 GCA_011040095.1 Nitrospirota bacterium | reverse complement strand
TTATTGTAGAATTTAAACAGTTGAAAAAGACGGCAGCGCATGCTGTGGGTATTACAAAAGATTTATCGTGCGAAGGCTTTAGCATAGAGTCGCAAAGTTTTGATTTCGGACATGGAGAAGTCCTGGAATTTATATTAAAACATCCTGTCGGTGATATGTCTGTTACAGTTTTGGGAGAAGTTGTCTGGAAAAAGCAGGGCTGGTATAAATATGTGGCTGGAATAAAGTTTCATGAGGTTACAGAAGAGACTAAAAGTGAAGTTGCGCGATTAATCTCCGCTCTCGATGATATGCCGGATGAACCGGCTCCGGCCTGCAAAGATTCTGCCGGTGAAGCGGCAGAAAGCAATGAAGAAGAGATAATGCCTGACCGGGCATCCGGTTTTCGGGATATGGAAATTAAAAAAGATAAAGTGTCTCAGCCGGATACGGTTCAGACAACCCTTGATGATATTTCAGCGGTAGAAAAAGACCGGAAAAAGAAAAGCCGGGTATATATCCCGATTGCAGCGATTCTGTTTTTTATTTCCGTGGTTGCCGTTATTGTAATAATAGATATGCACAACAAGGAACTTAAAAGCGTTAATTCCGTGGTCACGGAATCCGGGATAAAAAGTGAAGCCATTCCCCAGGGCCTGTCTGCTGTTGAGGTTAAAAAAATAAAGAAGCCTGAACCGGATCCAAAAAAAGAAAAGATTCCGAAGGCCGTGCCGGTTGTCAGGCCTGAAAAGGTTTCCGGAAACGAAGTTGTTAAAAAGATAGCAAAGCCCAAAAAACCCAAACACGCTGTCGGGGCTAAAAAGACTGTCAAAGCCAAAGTGCGCGCAAAGAGTAAAAAGGCTGTTAAGATTGAAACAGCGGCAAAAAATAAAAAGCCGCTGAAAACAAAACCTGCAGAGAAGGCAGAGGCGAGGGAAAAGCCTCAAAAAACCGTTCCGGTTGTTAAGCCGCCGAAGTTTCCGGAAATCGCATTAATTGTAAGACATAAAAAGCCTCAAAAAATTCAGGATGGTTCTATCACGGAAAAAAGCAAATTTGCCAATGCGGTTTTATCTGTGAAATGGAAAAAAATCGGCAGCGCAAAAAACAGGACACCTTTGTTTATAGATACTGAAACTATTTCTTATCCATCTGAACATATTGTTAACTTTTCAATGAAAGCTTCAGTCAATAAAAAAGAATTTATAGAGTTGCTTGAAATTGACTGTTCACAGATCAAGCTTCGTATTATGGAAGAACCTCTTGAAAAAATCCCTGTCTTGACACCATATTCAATTGAATGGAGAGATATCATCCCTGGAAGTATGCTTTTATATGAAGCTGTATGTTCTAAAAGAAATAGAAGATAGAAGTTAATGGTTGAGAGGATTTGGCCGTCACAGGCTATCCGACCATTAAGGGTCTGTTTATAATCGGGCATCCAGGAACTTATTGAAAAGACTGGATTCCGGCTTAAAAACTGCCGGAATGACAGACAGACACTTGGAAATAAAAGAGTATTTATCGCGTCTCCTGGGGATATGTTTCAGCTTTTATAAGTTTGTATGTTATAATTAATACCGCTTATGGGGCTGTAGCTCAGTTGGGAGAGCGCTTGAATGGCATTCAAGAGGTCGTCGGTTCGATCCCGATCAGCTCCACCATTTCTTTACTCATATCTTTTGCAATATGCGGCGTGCGGCGTAAAAAATCTTGACAAGAAAAGCTAAATCAGATAACATAATTTAATATACTTATTTATCCGGATTGAGCGATTCCTTTACGTGGAAACAGGGGTCCGGATTCCTTGCCTTTCCCGGATGCCGGCTTTTACGGAAATGATAATTTGATCTGATCCAGACATTAAATCGCTCACTTCAGGGTATTGTATAATTATTAAGCCAGAAAAGGGGGTCAGGAGCATGAGTCGTATATTATTTATTGCCCATATCGACAGGACAATGCTGTTAAGCGGGGGGTTTGTCACATTCGGGCCAATGTGGCTTTCTGCTGTGCTTAAACAGCACGGCCACGAATGTGATATAGCAGGTATTGATTATAAAGAAGTGGAAAAAACCGTGGCTGAATTCAAACCGGACATTATCGCTTATACAACATTCAGCGGCGGCCATGTTGAATACCTTGACTGGAACAGGAGGTTAAAGCAGAAACACAAATTTTTTGCCATGTTCGGCGGTCCTCATGTGACTTTTTCCCCTGAAATGATAGAAGAGGACGGGGTTGACGGCATTTGCAGAGGTGAAGGATTTGAGGCAATGCCGGAATTTATCGATAAACTGGAAAAAGGTGACGATATAACCAATGTCAAAAACTGGTGGATAAAGGTTGACGGGAAGATATATAAAAACGACCAGCGCCCTCTCATTAAAGATCTTGATATTCTCCCCCCGCCTGATAGAAGTATTTATAATAAATATAAAGATTATCGCCTGGCAAGGACGGCTACGGTAATGACAAGCCAGGGATGCCCTTTCAACTGCACATACTGCCATAACCACCAGCTCCATAAAATGCTCTTAAAGGGAGACCCGCGTTTCAGGCAAAGAAGTGTGGATCATGTAATTGAAGAGTTAAAGGAATTAAAGAGGGATTATCCCAAGATCGAATACCTGATATTCAGGGACGAGATACTCTCTATAAATCCAAGATGGGTAAAGGAATTTTCAGAAAAATATCCCAAAGAAATAGGAATTCCATTCTATTGCCTTATGAGACCCGAGACAATTAAGGCGGAAGTTATTGACGATTTAATCAAGGCGGGACTCTTCTATATCGGGATCGGGTTAGAGTCGGGAAATGATTTTATCAGGAATGAAGTGTTAAACAGGAAAATGACAAAGGAACAGATATTACAGGGAATCAAAATTCTCCGGGACAGAAAGGTGCTCTTTTCCCTTTACAACATTATCGGCGCGCCGCATGAAACACTTGAAACAGCTATGGAGACATGGGAATTAACTGTAAAATGCAAGCCTACATTCTGTGATGTCTTTCTTATGACTCCATACCCCAAGACAGCGATATACGATTATTCAATAGCGAACGGCTTTTACAATACAGACATGAAAACTCCCGGGACATATCATGGAACAATACCCCTGAAACTGAAAGACGCGCCCCAACTCGAAAATTTAATGCATCTCATCGGAATCGCCGTTGAGTTCCCATGGCTGATGCCTGTAATTAAAAATGTTTTAATTAAACTCCCTCTCCAGCCGGTGTACAATGTAATAAGGAAATTCTGGAAGGGTTATGTTTACAGGTACAGGATATATCCCTATAAAGTAAACGCTGTAGAAAGCGCAAGAATTATCTACAACCAGATTTTCGTTTCAAAGGCATAAAACAAACACGGCATTCACACAAACAAAAACCCTGCAAGACATGCGGGGTTTTTGTTTGCAATAGGAAGATAAGCGGCAATACGCCTTCACTCCGGGATTTTAATCCGCTGACTTTGTTAGAATATATGTAACAGTTCACGGTTGCCGGTTAACAGTTAACAGTTTGAAAGAACTCAGGATATTGATTGAAGTCAATTTCAAAAATGCTTCAGTCGTTATATAACGCATTTAAAAACCGTAAACCGTAAACCGATAACGGTGAACGGTTTTGAATATATCTTATCTTGATTTCAAAACAAAAGGAAAACATGAAAGTTTCCGTGGTTATTCCACTGCATAATGAAGAAGAAAATATTGAAGAGCTTTATGCCGCCCTTAAATCCGTAATGGACGCTGAAAAGAATGATTATGAACTCCTTTTTATTGATGATGGCAGCACTGACGGAACATTGGATATCCTTGAACCGATTGGACAGAAAGACACGAAAGTAAGATTGCTGCGTTTCCGGCGTAATTTCGGCAAGGCAGCGGCATGGGCCGCAGGCTTTGACCATGCACTGGGTGATGTTATTGTCACAATTGACGGCGACCTCCAGAATGACCCGAAGGATATCCCCAAAATGGTTGCTCTTATCGGTGAATATGATATTGTGAACGGCTGGAGAAAGAAGAGAAAAGACCCTTACATCATTCGAAGATTCCCGTCCATAATCGCCAACTGGATAATAAGCAGGGTCACGGGGGTTAAACTCCGCGATTACGGATCAGGACTCAAGGCATACAAGGCAGAGGTTGTGAAAAATATCAATATGTACGGAGAGATGCACAGGTTCATCCCCGCAGTTGCAAGCTGGTACGGGGTAAAAATAAAAGAGATAGAGACTACCCATCATCCGAGGCGCCACGGCAAATCAAAATACGGGATTTCCCGCACCTTAATGGTTATACTGGATCTGATTACGGTCAAGTTCCTTCAGAGTTTTTCCACAAAACCCCTCCAGGCATTCGGACCCATTGGGCTTTTATGCGGCTTAAGCGGATTTCTTATCAATTTTTACCTCATGTTCTTATGGTTTTCAGGTGAGCATATCGGGAAAAGGCCCCTGCTTCTTCTCGGCGTTCTGCTGATAATAGTCGGGATCCAGTTAATAGGCATGGGGCTTCTCGGAGAGATGCTTGTAAGCTCCTATCATGAAGGCCGGAGAAAACCGCTGTACGTTTTAAAGTATCCTGAAAAAGAAAAGTAGATGTTTACAGTTACCGGTTCACGGTTTTTCAATTTGTGGAGCGAAGCAATCTCAGGGCTTATCAGATTCGTTGTGAAAAAGCATGGAATCAGGGATTATTAAAGTAACCCCCTTAATCCCCCTTAACCTAAGGGGGAAACCATACCTCCCCGCTTAGGTTAAGAGGGGCCGGGGGAGTTATCCAATCAATCCGTTATTTACCCAAAAGCGAAGGTTGCTGTTCAGTATTGCGTGTAATTATAAGCTTAACCGTGAACCATTACGCACCCTGCCGTTTCCTCCACCATGCCGTTACCCCTCCCCTTTTTTGCATAGCGAATCCGGATTGTCTTTCCCGGACAATAAAAAAAGGGAGACGGATAACCCGTCTCCCTTGGGAATTGTTTACTCCTCTTTGATATTTCTTAATCAGCCCCTGTCACACCATTGCCGGCTACCCAGAAAGTGTTTTCCCAGCTAAGCTCATCAGTTCCCGACAGATAAAAGAAACTTGCTAAATAACCATTCCCGGACCAGTCTGTAGCAAGACTGCCTGTGCCCTCGTTCATACGGAAATAAACTGCCAGGTTGGAATCACCGCGGTTGCAGGTTCCGCCAAGCCCAAGCTCTCTGTTGTAACATTCCAAAATCTGGGATGCTGTCCTTGCAGTTGTCCATAATCTCAGTTCGTCAATAACAGCGTTTAACTTGGTTCTTTGTTCAATGTAAGGGGTAGTGTTACCTATATAGTTACATGTGGTATCTTCACCAAGAGTACCAATACATGTGCCGCTCGTGCTGTTATCCTCTATCTTTCCGATAAAGGCTTTATTGCTGCCGGGATTGTCGGCAAATTGCGGACCTGTTGCCGTATCGCCTGAAGCTCCCCATGTTGTATTACAATCTTTAAACTTTCCATCAACATAAATATCCAGATGCGGGGTTTCAGCCATTATAGTGGCGCTACAAGTCGAACCCGTTGTATGCGTGTGGGCGGTATTAGCGATCACACCGGCAATATGGGTCCATTCATTCTGTACAAGGTTAGAAGCTGATCCGGCACCGACAATATAGGAAGCTGTTGGTGTTGGTAACGTGCCGACAGTGCCAAACATTACTCTCATGGCAAATTTCGGTTCATTGTCCTTAACATAAAGCGCGGCCCCCGTGGCAGTATCCAGTCGACTGAAGATAGTGCCATTCACTGTTGCAGCCGTATTCTTTTTT
Source organism: Nitrospirota bacterium (assembly GCA_011040095.1). Classification (GTDB taxonomy): domain Bacteria; phylum Nitrospirota; class Thermodesulfovibrionia; order UBA6902; family UBA6902; genus BMS3ABIN06. The sequence continues at coordinate 3,227 of DRDE01000269.1, read as the reverse complement.
ACCATTGCCTCAAAAGTGAGTTCCTTGTCGCTTACATCGATTATAGTATCAGCCGTGCTTTCGAAGCTGGCATAACACTTAACACCGTCCGGACAATCATTGAAATCAACGGCATAAGCCCCTTTGTTAACATCTTTAACTTTCAGCACCGGGTCCGTACCGCATCCCACAAGCAAAAAACCAGCGCATAATGTCAATATGGCTGTGATAAACAGTAATGAAAGCTTTCTTTTAATCTGCTTTGTTTTCTTCATTGTAGCCTCCTGTTTTTTTATAAAGAATGATGCAATTATTTGTTCAGGCAAGAATGTATAACTATATGTCATTATTTTTAAAAATGTCAAGGCTTTTTTGATTCATTGATAAATTAATTTAATTGTTTAATGAATCAATAATCTTTTTTGCTTCCCCTCCAAAATTCTCAGGGTCAAGTTCTATGGCCTTTTTGGCCTCTATTACAGCATTTTTCTTATCACCGGCGGCAAGGTAAACCTTAGCGGTTTCAAGATAAATTTTAGCCTTTGCTCCCGGCTTGCGGAAGAAGAAATCCCGCACAGCATATAAGTTATCCTCATATGACAAAACAGTGATTATCTCCCTGTAATATTGAAGCGCTTTATGGAAATTTCTTATGTCCGTATAAATCAGGGCAAGCTGATAAAGCTCGGCAGCGGAAAGAACGGTCTCCCTGCCGGACGCTATATCCTTGTTTTTTGCCATCCTGATCTTTTTCACATTCTCTAAAGAGTTTCTCACTATATCCCCTTTTGAGGCATATATTGCGGCAAACGCCAGTTTTAACTGTTTTTTATCATTCTGCGGGTCCCAGCCCGTAACTTTATTTACGTTAATAAATGCATTTTCATAATCTTTTTTCAGGATATGGATATCGGCCAGCGCCATATAGAGCCATTGATATTCAGGGTTGAGACGGATGCCCCTTCTGATAAGGGCCTCTGTCCTTGCAACAAAAGAAGGTTCGTAAATTGCCACGCTCTTATAAAAATTGATTACATCCGTCAGATACTTTAAATCATAACGGTTGATTGCAATTCCTTTTTCCATCTCTTCGACTGTCTTTTGAATAAATTTCAATGCGCCTTCCCGGTTAAAAAGCTTCAGACTTATTATCTTTTCGGATGCATATCTCATTCTCTCCCTCGCATCCGCATCACCAAATGTTTGCATGGATAAAATATTGTTGAAATCATCGAGGACATCCGGAAACGAATATTTTCTTTCAAAAGAAGAGCTTATCCGGAGAGCCCACTGCGACACTTTTATGGGCTTATAGTTTAAATAGTAAAATGCAGGGGCAAAAATCAATAAAGCAAGCAGGGTTATACCTGCGGGTTTAATCCTTGATTTTTCCCGGTTGATAACATCCTTTAAATCCGGGGCTTGTCTTGTATTATCAATATTATCTATATAAGCCAGTAAAGCAAAAAACAGCAGGTACGTATTAATGGTATCAAAGATAAAGAGATTCTGGAAGAAATAAGCGGCAAGGGCCGTGGCAATCGCAAATGCCTCGTTTTTTGAAACAGCCTTTTTTTGTAACGCCCTCCTGAGAACATAAAAAGCCGCTCCAAAGATCGATAAATACGAAAACAAACCGAGTATCCCGGCGTTAACAAGCCAGTCCACGACAATATTATGGGCGCGATCCAACCATATCTGCGCTTCAACAAGGGGAATCGGGTTAACGCTATATACCCCTATGAAATTCTCCTGTCCCCAGCCCAGCGCCGGCCTTTCTTTGATCCCGTTCCATGCCATGTCCCAGGCCCTGAACCTGGATTTGATTGACTCGTCTGAAAGGGCTGTCGCAAACCTGGAGAGGGTCCTGTCCTGTTTAACAAAATCAGCGGTTCTGAAAACCACTAAAACCACCACCAGCAGGATCAGTATACCCGCGACCGCCGGAACAGCTATCCTGAGAAGCCTTTTAAGAGGCATATTCCTTTTCCCTGCAACATAAAACAGGCCCAGCATTATCATCCCTCCGATAACCGTCAGCGCCGCGCCCCTTGAGGCTGAAAAATAAATTGCGGCACAATCAATGAGAATCAGCAAAAAATAAACGAGCTTAAGGCACAGTCTTTGCGTATTAGAGATTAAAATAAATGCAAAAAAAACGGACAAAAGCAGGTAAGAGGCCAGAAAGGGGGGATTGCCTATCGTGCTGCGCGCCCTTGTGCCGTATTCCATTGCATAGACACCCATTCTAGAAGGCGTTACTGTCTCGGGAACGAGGATGGCAAACAGGCTGACCATCACACTTACGGTTACGGATATAATAAAAAAAACCTTCCAGTCCTTTTTATTTCTCAGGACGCTTCCGGCAATCATGAAATAGAGCGCAAGATGCAGTATTGTTATATAGCCTTCCATACGCTCATAATTCGACCAGAAACTCTTATACGGGTTTACTCCCAGGAGATCGGCCAGTCCCGTGATAAAAGTAAATGCCAGAACCGACAGGAATATCGCTGAATTGCGGGGGCGGTATTCCCTGTTGCGGACCAGGAGACCCGCCCATAATGCCGCTGCAAGCTCGACTAATATTCTGAAGGCAAAGTTTTTGCCTGCCATATAAGGAAACACCAATGAGTATGAAATATAAAGCGGCAGGATGGGTATCAGGAAAATAACGGCTTTTATTCCGAATAAATAATAATTGACTGTTTTCTTGGAAGACAACATCGGAATTTTAAAATAAATTTGTAATTAGAGTCTGTGTATAAAGCATACTTATTTGTCATTCCCGCAAGCAAAGCGCGTCGGGAATCCTTTGTAAAGAAACGATTCCGGACAAGCCGGAATGACAGAAAAACAACAATTCTTTGAGGTTATACACAGACTCTAATTAGTCAGGTTCAAGGTTTTTATCAGACACTGCCTTGATCTCTCTTTGCATTTTTCAGTTAACCGTTAACTGTGAACCGTCAACCGTGAACGGTCTTTCTCATGTTAACATAAATCGCTCAATTCGGGTTTAATTGTAACCGTTCAAGGTCAAACGTTAAAGCCTGGTCTTCGGCCTCCTGTTGGCCTCAAGTATTTTCTTTCGCAGTCTTATGGACCCGGGGGTTATCTCCACAAACTCGTCTTCTTTAATAAACTCAATGGACTGCTCCAGAGTCAGGAGCCTCGCCGGTATCAACTGCAGTGCGTCATCAGACCCCGATGCGCGCATGTTTGTGAGTTTCTTTTCCTTTGTAACA
>DRDE01000268.1 GCA_011040095.1 Nitrospirota bacterium | reverse complement strand
TGAGTTTCAAGTTTGCTTCTCCCATGTCTTTGCATACTTGAGAAATGTGTAATAACTGTAAAGAACGGCAAGCATAAGACCTCGTGTACCGTCAAGCAGACCAAGCCTTAACATGTACATCTTCACAAACGTAGCAACAGGTTTTATTGTCAGCGAAAATAAGCCTGCACGCCCGGAATTTTTTCTTATCTCTCTGGCAGCGAGCGTAGAGTAACGCTCCATTCTCTCTGTAAAATCCGGGACACTCCGGTAAGTAAAATGCTTAAGCGGATTTTTCAGATATCCGGTATTGCCCTGTACAATTACTTTTTCGTGCACTTCACGGGGTTCAAGATATCCTTTATCTTTTCTGAAAAGCCTCAGCGTATTATCCGGCCACCATCCGCTGTGCCTTATACGCTTTCCGATAAAGTAGTTCTCCCTTGGCATATAAAAGCCACTGCAATCCGTATCCGCAATATTCTCCGTGATTTCCGCTTTAAGCTCCGGGGTAACCCTCTCGTCGGCATCGAGTATTAAGACCCACGGCCCCTCTGCATAATCAACAGCCATCTGTTTCTGCCCGGCAAATCCCTGCCATTCATGCTGATAGACCCTGTCGGTATACTTTCTGCATATTTCAACAGTCCTGTCAGCGCTGAATGAATCGATGACTATAATCTCTTTGGCATCGGCAACGCTTTTCAATGCGTCTTCGATGTTAAGTTCTTCATTATTTGTGACGATAACAACGGAAACTGGAAACAATCAGGCTCCTTGATTAAGGGCAATATTCAAGAAAGATTATGCAATTAAGCTGTCCGGGAAATGCAAAAAATTATCCAGGTCATTTTTTTACATTATTTATATCTATTATAATTTCTGTCGCCAGAATAAAATGATTATATCACTTTATGTAATTGTTCAGCCACACAGCGAACCATTCAATGCCAAAAGTTCACCGACTGCTTTAAAGACCTCTTCAGCACTGATCTTCTCTGCTTTTCTGCTTTTATCCTGCAGAAGGATATATTTTGTGCCCCACGGCCTCCACCTGTCAGGGTCGGTGGAACCCCATATTGCAACCACAGGCTTCCCCAGTCCGGCTGCAATATGCATTGCCCCTCCGTCACAGCAGACGACAATATCTGCAAGGCTTAGAATCGCAATAAGCTCTCTGAGCCGGGTAGTTCTGTATGCCAAGGGTTCCGGCTTCAGTGAATTAATAATAGTGTCTGCTTTTTCATTGTCTCCGGGGTGATAAACATTTTTTTCAGATCCCGGGGACCATAAAAGGAGTATATTGAACTTATAGTGTTTGTTAATAAGTGCTCCAAGCTCTATAAAGCTCTCAACAGGCCATCGATTTTCCCGACGCCTGCTGCTTATATGAAAGGCTATTAAAGGAGCGCCTTTCTTAACGGCTGATGTATTCAGAAAATCCCGGGCTTTTCGTACCTCATTGTCCCCGGGAAATATCTTCAAGGTCGGACATTCACCGCCTATGCCAAGGGGGGCGAGCAATTTAAAGGTTTTCTCAACTTCATGAAGGGTCTCTTCGGGTTCATACAGGGGAAGGCTGTAAGATTTTGTTTTTTTGATGCCCCTTTTTAAATATCCGATCCTTGTTTTAGCGCCTGTCAGGGATGTATATCTTGCAAGCCTTGGTGAGTAGGAGCCGCATCCGACAGCAACGTCGTATTTTTCTTTTTTAATCTTTTGAAGGATTTTAAAGTTACTCCACCAGACAGAAAGTTTGTTTTTATCAGGCACATGCTTTGCCTTTTCATAAATATGGATTTCATCTATATCCGGATTGTTTATTACTGCATCGGCATTGTAGGTATTTACCAGTATCCCGATTTTCGCATCAGGAAATTTATTCCGCACAGCATGGATTGCCGGAGTGGTGCATATGAGGTCGCCTATATTGTCACGCCTGATGAAGAGGATTTTATTCATATGCTCTATCCTTCTTTTTTTGATAAAAAACCGGTTTGTGAAAAGATGTCATTGTATGCAAGCTTTTTTATCTGTATGAATACGGCAAGAGCAAGACCGGTCAGTACCCAGAACATCTGAGCGTTATCATCAACATAATGGTCATCAAACATATTTCTTACAAAAAAACCAATAATGCACATTAATGATGCTAAAAAGAAATAGTAGACTTCTCCTTTGCTCTTTTTCAAACCTGCAACATATGTCTTTATAAGGCGGTAGAGGATGAACATAAAGGCTAAAAGCCCCTGGATGCCGAGTTGTATAGTAATGTTCAGGAAGGTGTTGAGAGAATGCCAGAGATCAGTGCCCCTGAACTGATTATATTTTGCGGAAAAGCTGTGTCTGCCGAAACCAATGCCGGTAAACGGGTGACCGGCAATTTCTCTTGCCGTGAACTTCCACAGCGCGATCCTGCTGTTGATTGTATTTTCATAGTTCACAGTCTCCTCTGTTTTTAAGTCGATTACATCCGTTCCATGATAAAGCAGATTGCTCGGTATTATAAGTATCACCAGCGCCGCTGCCACTGTTACGAGGTAAGCCATCCTGCGTTTTACAAACCAGAAAAAGATAAAAACCTGGACGAACAGGGCCACCAGGGCGCCCCTCTGATGGGTTACATACAACATAAACAGGTTGAGCAGAAGCAGCAAAACAAACAGGAATCTCTTTTGCCCTGCGGCGGTCATGATTTTATAAAAAATAAAAGGTATAACCGTTACCAGGAAAACACTGTAAGATATGTACCCGGCCGTTAATCCCCATGCCTTTACATTATAGTCCAGCAAACTCTCCAGCAAATTTCCGTTCTGTGAGAAATAATTAAATAAGCCGTAGATGCCCTGAACCAGAGTGCCGAACAGGAGGCTCAGGATAATCCTGTTGACCTGTTTCATATTACGCACATTATTAAGCAGCAAAAAGAAGAGCAGGAAGTCGGTAATCATTTCCCCCTGCAGCTCATGCAGGGTGTATCCAGGGTTCACCGCGGTTAATAAGGAGAGAGCGGCAATTACAGAGAAGATAATTAACGGCAAGGTTATTTGATTGCTTATAAAGAGAACCTCTTTTTTAAGTATCATCTTGTAAACCCATAGTATTGCCGGCAGGTATATGAATATTGAACGGATTGTCATTGCATGGGCTACCGGCAGGATAAAGACGAGGCATATAAAGCAGACCTCTATTGTTTTGTCGATATATTCAAGCTGTTTGTTTTTGGAAAAGTCCATAAATAGTTTATAGTCGGTTAATTGCAAGCATTTTTTAAAGAGCTTCTGATACAGTTAAAAACTTCATCCATTGATACCTCATTCACACATTTCCTATGTCCGTATTTACATTCATAGGCTGCTTTGAAAACATAAGTGCAAGGCACACACGGCAGCTTGTGCCGGATAATTCTGATATTTTTCTCAACAGGCCGTTGCTCCGAAACATCGATAGGCCCGGCAATATGTATTATCGGAACTTTTACGGCATCTGCCATATATGTTATCCCGGTATCTACGCCGATAAACAGGGTCAGCCTTTCAATGAGTGCAGGAAGTTCTGTCAGACTTAATCTCCCTGTTGCATCAATTATTCTATCATTTTTACGGATCGACTTTAAGATTGCGGCGGCAGTATCCCTTTCCTGTGCGGAACCGATGAATGTTATGTTGATATCCATATTATCTAATAACATATTTGCAAGTTCTGCAATCTTTTCACTCCCCATCTCTTTAAGTTTATTGCCGCTGCTGACGGCAATCCCGATTAAAGGTTTATCGATATCCCCTAAAAGCCGTTCTGTCTTCAAGTCTGCATTACCTGATTTATAAACCTCCTTTGATATATTATTACTTTTAATTCCAATGGCATTTAACATCTTCATATATGTTTCTATTACCAGACTTCCTCTGACATGTTTTTCAAGACAGGTAAAAAATAAGGATGCCGATTTAAAGGTGGTTCCTGCAAAATCAGGCATTACGGAAATTCTGACAGGAACTAGTCCCCAGAATAATGCAAGTGCAAAGGGCACATTGGGATTAAGAGAGATTGCAATATCATATTTCTCTCTGCGGATCAAATCAGAGAGTCTCAGTTTGCCTGAAAAACCTTTATAGTCAGTCTGTTTTATTGTTAGTATTTCATCCACATGAGGATTATGTTTCAACAGTTCTTCCGTAATTGGATTTACCAGTACAGTCAGATGGGCATCGGGAAATTTTCTCTTTACTTCTCTAAAGACCGGCGTAGAACAGATTAAGTCGCCTATTTTTGCTGTCTGGATAACCAGAATCCTTGCATTAATTTTCCTCTTCCCTTTTATAGCAATCAGCAGGTATATCACCGGAGATAAAAGATATGAAAGAATTATATATATCATCCGTCCAACACCCCGGCAAAGACTCTCTGTACCCCTTTCACATATCTTTCCATAGAAAACTTTTCAATTGTCAAACTTCTTGCTTTTTTCCCCATTTGCATTTTCAATTCACGATTCTCAACTAACTTCAAGATTGCATCAGCAAACATTCCGGGCTTTCCTGCGGTCACCAGTAAACCGCTCTCTTTATCAATAACAAGCTCCGAAGGCCCCGTTATATCAGAAGCCACGACCGGTTTGCCCATCAACATCGCCTCAAGTATAACCCTCGGCAGACCCTCCTGTTCTGATGTCATAACAAAGACGTCCATAGCATTTATGTATGAAACGGCGTCTGTCTGAAAACCGGTGAAAATAATTTTATCGTTAAGGTTCTTTCTCTTAACTAATTCAATCAGATTATCCCTTTCCGGGCCTTCACCTATTATTAAGCATTTAATAGAGTTATCAGTTTTAGTTGTGATTATATGTATAGCTTCTACCAAATCCTTGATCCGTTTTCTTTTTATGAGAGACCCGACTGTTCCTGTTAAAATATCATTCTCCGGAATATCCCATTTTTTTCTTATTTCATGAGGCTCAATCCGGGGCTGTAATTCAGGGTCTATTCCATTATGCACAACTGCGCACCTGGAGGCAGTAACCCCCTGTTTTACAAACGCATTTTTGACCCCTTCAGAGACGCATATCATCTTTGCGAGGTACTGATTAACGGCTTTAACCTCAAATGGGTTGAGTTTCGTCTCTATGCGGCTGTGCTGTAATGCCGGAACATTTATCATTTTCGATGCAATAATGCCTTCCAGGTTGGATGACGGCTGGTTATTCATATAGAGAAGGTCTATCTTCCTGACCTTTAAAATTCCTGTTATTTTTGCCGCATTTTTTTTTATCCTGAAGTGGTAGTCGATAAAGAATATACCGTATTTTTTTAATTTTTTATTGAAAAAGAGTACAAGCCTGAGCATCTCTTTAAGGCATTTAGCAATAACCGGCTGTTCCCCTTGCTCTAAAACCAGAAACTCAATTCCGAGTTTTTCTATCTCTGTTTTTATATCAGATGCTTCACCCTTTTTATAATTATTATAAAACAGGACAGAGAAATGATATTTGTCTCTATCAATTCTTTTTAAAAGTTCAAGCAGGCTGTTTGTCCCGCCTCCCCATTCTTTGCCTGTATCAAGGATCAAAACTTTTTTCATGTATCAGGAAAATTTTACAGTGTGGTTTTTATATGTAAACCCTGCTGGCTCAAGTTTATGACGCAACCGTGGTTTTACTGTCTCATTCTGCTTTTTGCAAAGGCAAGCGAAGATGTTACAGCTATTCCCCTTTTGTCGAGTTCCGCCTGAAATTCCCAGTAATCGAGACCGCTTATTTCCGCTGCTTTTCTGAAAGAAGCCCCTTCCTCAAATCTCTTTACGGCAAGCATGATTTTTTCTTCAGACAGGGATTTCTTTACAAGCTGCCTTATTGCGGTGGACCTGTCCTCTTCCAGTGACTTTGCGTAGTCATCAATGGATTTAAGAAGTTTTTTGTTAATCATTATATTTGTCCTGACTAATTCTTTAGTTTTTGCCATAGCTCTTACCCTCCATGATGTAGAATTCGGCAATGTAAGTCCTCAGCCGGATAGTTACTTTAATATTTTCAGAACAGTGCTGTAAACCTCATCCACACCTATATTCTCCATACACTTCTGATACCTGCACTTCTTGCTTGCGCATGGATCGCAGGTCCTCTCTTTCTGTATAACAACATGTCTTTCCATATCATAGTATGGCCCCGACCTTTTTGCATCCGCCGCTGCAAAGAGGGCAACAACAGGTGTTCCGACTGCAATTGACATATGCATTATTCCAGTATCTCCGGTAAATAAAACCTTAAATCGTTTAACCAATGACGGCATATATTTTAAAGGAATGTTACCTGCCGATACAATTGCCCTTTCTCCTATATTATCTGCAATTTTTTTACAATAATCGTGTTCCTGTGGAGAGCCTGTAATAACTATCTTTACGTTTGAATTGGAATTAACAAGTCTTTTTCCCAATTCAGTGAATCTATCCGGAAACCACATTCTGCTGACAGTGGATGCTCCGACCTGAAAACCTACGATTGTGTCTGAATCCTGAATATTGTGGTTTCTCAAAAAACTCTCTTCGACTGATTTTCCTTCTTTCAAAACCGGAAGAACCATGTGTTTATCCGATATCCGGCAACCTGCCAGTTCTGCAACCTTAAGTCTCTGCTCAACACCATGGGTGAAATCCTCCCATTGAAACCGGTCTTTATTAGACAACAGGAATCTGTATTCACTCGTGTTCGGCAATTTAATTATAAACATAGCCCCCGAAAGATACGCCATCGGTGTTGCCTGCGGTTCATTGCCGTGAAATATCAGGGCAAGATCAAATTTGTGTCTGCGGAACTCCATGACGGTTTTGAGAAATTTCCTGTAACCTCCGCAATAGGGAATGATCCCGTCTATATGAGGATTGTTCTCAAACAGCTCCATGTTCTTTTTGTTAAAATGGGCCGTGATCCTTGCCAGCGGGTATCTCTCCCTTACGGCCCTTATAGCAGGTGTTGAAAGCAGGGTGTCCCCGATTGCGGTTGAGGAGACCACCAGGATACTTTTAACGTTCTCAGGGTCAAAATGCTCCAGTCCGGTCTCTCTTTTGTCAAAGGCCTTTATAAATTTCATTGCCAAAAACAGCAGGCTGTCAAGGGCTTTCAATCTCATCGTCTTTTTCTCTTCAGTTTAAGATACGATGCCGAAAGCACTGAATTGGTATATATAAGCATCCTTTTTTTAAACCAGTCAACACTGTTTTTTACCACGATTCTCTTTATTGCCATGACATCATCTCCCCTTTTGGCAACACCGTGACCTGTTGTGAATGCAGCCTTATAACCGGTTTTCTTTGCAATATCCAGGGCAGTATTATTGTATTTACCGTAAGGCCAGCAGAGGTACGGACACGGCCTTCCGGTCTTTTGTTCAAGGATATTTCTGGAGCCCCCCAGTTCTTTCAGCAGCTCTGTCCCGGATAATTCATCACACCTCCTGTGGCTTTTTGTATGTGAGTAAAACCCGACCAGGCCGCTGTCCGACATCTCTTTAACGGTCTTCCAGCCAAGTGCAATTTTATATGTCTCTTTTTTCTCAGCCAATAATCCGGATTCTTTATGCGTCGGCACCGAGTCCGGGATATCTTCTTGTTTCCCGGTTGCGTTCTCCGTCCGGTCGGTGATAATAAATACGGCTGCATTTATCTTGTATTTTTTAAGCACAGGGAATGCATAAATATAGTTGTCAAGCCAGCCGTCATCAAATGTAATCACTACAGCCTTGTGCCTTAACTCCAGGTTTCCATTGATATATGATGTCAGCTCATTAATATTAAGTGTCCTGTAGCCACGTTCCTTAAGGTATCTCATCTGTCCTTCAAATACATCAGGGGTTATTGTAACCATATCGCCTTTGTGGGGATTAATATGATGGTACATGAGGACAGGAACAGGTCTCACCGGTTTTTCCTTTCAGCCAGGGATGAATAAAGATCAAACATCTCCCTGCACATCTTATCAATACTGAAATTCCGCTCTACCATTTTTCTTCCCTCAATCCCCATTTGTTTTGCCGCCTCCCTGTCTTTGAGCAATCCGGTAACCGCTTCAGCCACTGCCCGCGGATTACCGGGTTCTATCAGGAAACCGTTTAATCCGTTTTTGATTACCTCGCCGACACCGCCGACATCGGTTCCTACTACGGGTTTCTCCATAGCCATGGCCTCAAGAAATGATGTGCCGAGCGCTTCCTGAAACGTGGGCAGAACAAAGAGATCAATGGACTTCAATATAGCGGGCACGTCATTTCTGAGTCCTAACATAAAAACCTTATTCTCTAATCCAAGGCTTTTTATCTTATTCAGGATGTTTTTCTTTTGCGGCCCGTTTCCTGCAAATACAAACACGGCATCCGGAACCTTTTTCAGAATCAGCGGGATCGCATCTATGAGAATGTGATGCCCCTTTTTCCACCTGAGTATTGAGACTGTTCCTACAATGGGAGTGTCTCTTCCCACTCCCAGGTCCCGGCGCAGGCTGTCCTTTGCCTTTAGAGGATCGAATCTGGTGAGGTCCACACATGTGGGGACAGCGGTTACCTGTTTTGCAGGAAGACCTTCACCGATTAAATACTGCCTTACATATTCACTGACAGTAACAATCCTGTGAGTGAGATATCTGTATGTGAACCTTGAAGTGATGGGCAGCGCAAGGTGCCGCGTCCTGACTATCAGGGGTTTTTTACCGGACAGTCTTCCCGCTATACCGGCAAGAAGACTGTCCTTCCCGCTGTGGGTGTTGATTATGTCAATGTTCTCGGTCTTTATAAGATCAAGGATGTGCTTTATCGCAAAGATGTCATAGCTCTTTCTCATCCTGCACCTTCTTACCTCAATGCCTTCGGCTTCAGCCTTTTCCCCCAGTACGCCGGCCGGCTGGCAGAGAATGACTATCCTTTGCCCGAGCGTCTTTAACCCGATGGATTCATGAAGCGTCCTGTTTTCCTGGCCGCCCCATCCGGTTGAGGATTCCGTGTGAAGTATGGTTAACATTTATGTCTTCCGGTATTCTTTAATTTTTCCGAGATAATCTCTTTAACTTCATCCGGCGTTATGTCCTCAAGACATCTGCTTTTCTTGCTTCCATTGCATCCGTCTTTACCACACGGGATACAATCCCAGTCCCGTTGAATAACCGTATGTATGCCGGATCTTTGTATGCCATTCTTGTGGGAATAAGGATTCTCCGCCCCCAAACCCTGAACCCCTGACCCTGAACTCTTATTATCCCACGGCCCCCAGTCAAATGCGCCGCTTGGGCCGAAGAGCGCGACTGCCGGTGTGTTAACAGCCGCGGCTATATGCATCGGGGCAGAGTCAACACCAAAGAAGAGGTCGGATATGTCGGATATTGCCGCAAGCTGTTTTATTGTTGTCTTCCCGGACAGGTTAATGAGTCCGGAGTTTTTAGTTTGGAGTCCTGAAACTAAAGATAAAATCTTTCTTACCTTTTCAATCTCATTTTTTCCTGGAGCGGATGTCAGGATCACCTTCATTCCCTTCTCAATAATCCAGGCTGTTATATCTGCCATGTATTCATTCTTCCAGCATTTGAATAACCATCTTGATGTCGGATGGATATGCACTATGGTATCGTGTTCCGTTATATTATATTCCCTGAGGGTTTCTTTAATAATCATTCTCTCTTTTTCAGGGATATGAATATCAACAGATAGGTTGTTGGTATTTATTCCGGACCGGCTGACTATCTCAAGGTTCTGTAATACCATGTGTTTTCCGCCGTGCGGCTCTACCTGGTGAGTATGGAAATATTTCTTTCCAATGAAACCCTTGCCGGATTTCCAGCCCAGCCTGTATCCGGCCCCTGACACACGGGATAAAATCGCGGCCCTGTCACCGCCGGTCAGGTCCACTGTCATATCAAAGCCCTTTAACCTTATTTTTTTAAGGAATCGTATTTCTTTGAGATAACGCGCAACAGCGGACAAATCTATCATCTTTTGATCGAATGTAATAAGTTCATCAATGAGCGGATTTCCGGCAAGCACATCTTCAGTGCCGGAGTTGACGAGCACAGATACAGAGGCATCAGGGAAGGTCTCCTTTAGCGCCCTTATTACAGGCACTGTAATAAGCACATCCCCGATATGCCGGAGTTTGATAACCAGGATTTTGTTTACGCCTCTGAACTCCGGGAAAGTCTGCATGGGATTAACGACCGCTTCCTGAAATTATTCTTATGATCTTATCGACTGCATCGTCTATCGGGTATTCTTGGGCCTTAAGCCTTGCCTGCCTGCCCATATCTTCAGCGTGCAACAGGGCGGATGATATTTTTTCTGCAAACGCATTGGCATTTGAAGGATCATCAATTACAAATCCATGCACCCCGTTTTCAATAAGCTCGGAAGCTCCGTTATATGCTGTAGTTATGACAGGAATCCCTGAAGCCATTGCCTCAAGCGCGGCATTGCTGAAAGGGTCATATATGGTCGGAAGCACAAAGACATCGGAAATGCAATAGAGCCTCCGGATTTCCCGTTCAGGGCCCCGGAAGATCACCTTTTTGTTTATGCCGAGTTTTTTTGCCATTGATAAATACCGGTCTTTTGCCTCTTTCCCGGCAATCAGGAGCTGTATGTCTTTTCTCTCTACCATGGAAAAAGCCTTAAGGAGAGTCGGTACGCCTTTTCTCTTGAAATCAGACCCGACAAACAGTATAACTTTATCCGCGGTGATACCAAGGTCGTTTTTGATGTCCGCTTTAATATCCGTATCAGCGGGCTGAAATTTTTGGAGATCAACACCATTATAAATCACCCGTATTTTATTGTCGTGCATGGGGTAGTGCCTTAATATGTCTTTTTTTACCATCATCGAGTTTGCAATTATTGTCCCGGAATTTGAGAAACACTCTTTTTCAAGATAAAGCAGAAGGAGATGATGTGGATTGACCGTAAAACTGATTTTTTTAAAAAAAGAGTCTACTGACTTCCGCTTGTCAAGCCACTCCCTGTGGCAGCCGTCACCCGCCCTGTAGATATCCTGAAAGAATGTGCGCTCAAAACTCAGTACGCAGTCAAAAGATCCTTTTTTAAGCTCTGACCGGGTATTTGCGGCAAAAATGATATTTGAGAGAAAAGACGGGCTGCTGACAGTCCTGATTTTATGAATAGTCAAATTCCTGCCTGACCGGTTGAATGCGCTGAAAATATGTACATCATGCCCTCTTTCAGCAAGGTTGC
>DRDE01000267.1 GCA_011040095.1 Nitrospirota bacterium | reverse complement strand
TTTATCTCCTGAATCACATCATTCCGTTTGAGTACCTCTACTGCCGGGCTCTCCGGTTCAACATTCGTAACAATAACTCCTTCAACCTTCACGGGGATGTCAAGACTCATCCTGATTTCAGGGTTGAGGTCCTGCACATGCACGCCCTTCATGGCGTTGCTGTATTCGCTCTTTGCGGCAGCGGTAACAACCGCCTCGGAAAGCCTTCCAATAGTAACGGTCAGCGTCTTTTTCACGCCTTCCCTGATTATTTCAACTTCTACTTTCTTGTCGGGAAGTGTGCCGGCCACAAAATTCCTCAGAGCGGTTGAATCATCTACAGTCTTGCCGTCATACCTTATTATCAGGTCACCGCGTTTGAAACCGGCCTTTTCAGCAGGACTGCCATCAACTACATCTGCAACCAGGGCACCTTTTTCCTCCTTGATACCGAACTTCTCCGCAAGGTCAGGTGTCATGTTCTGTATGCTCACCCCAAGCCAGCCCCGGATGACCTTGCCGTGCTTGATGATGCTGTCCATGACCGACTTTGCCATGTTCGACGGGATGGCGAATCCTATGCCCATATAACCGCCGCTCCTGGAGAAAATTGCTGTATTGATACCTATCAGTTCGCCGTCCGTGCTTACCAGCGCGCCGCCTGAATTGCCGGGGTTAATGGCAGCGTCTGTCTGTATAAAATCTTCATAGTCGGCAATGCCGACATTTGATCTCCCGACAGCGCTTACAATGCCCATAGTGATGGTCTGGCTGAGGGCAAAGGGGTTGCCGATAGCAATAACCATCTCTCCTGCCTTCAATTTATCGGAATCTCCAATCTTGATTGAAGGAAGGCCTTTGGCATCGATCCTGACTACCGCGAGATCGGATTTCGGGTCGGTCCCTATGACCTTGCCCTTGAATTCTCTTTTATCATCCAGGATTACCTTGATGTCATCGGCATCCTTGATTACATGGTTGTTCGTAAGAATATATCCGTCTTCCGTTACAATAACTCCTGATCCGAGGGCTGAGGATTTGTATTTCCTTTTCCGGCCCGGATGATCGAACTGATCACCAAAAAACTTTCTGAAAAAGGGGTCGTTAAAAAGGTCCCCGAAAGGATTCTGCTGCATGGTAACAGTCTTTGTGGTTGATATATTGACAACAGACGGTTTAACCGCCTCGGCAACATCGGAAAGGTAGGCGCTGAATTTGCCGAGGAAGTTTGCTGCATCAGGTGAAATGTTTGCCTCCTGAGCATAATTCACCTGCTGGATACCGAGGTCTGCTGTCAGGATAAACCCGATTATAATCCCCGCCGTTACCAGGGTTAACGCAATCATAAGGTTTCTCTTTTTCATTTTATTGCTCCTTTCATAAAATTGATATGAGTATTGTCAAATTGTCTCCGTATTTTCAGGACGGGGACCTAATATCGCATTAATGTCCTTATCATCGATGTTTTCCTTTTCAAGCAGTGTAGCGGCCATCCGGTCCAGTTTATCACGATGTGTTTTAAGAAAGCTTTTGACTTCTTCGTAGCAGGTGCGTACAATCTCCAGCATTTCTTCATCGATAATCTGTTCGATCTTTTCCGAGTGACGTGATGTGACAGGCCCTTGTCCTAAAAAACCGCCCTCATCATGCTCAACAAATGAAATATTCGGTAATTGCTTGCCCATTCCGTAAATCCTGATCATATTCCTGACAATATTTGTCGCTTTCTCCAGGTCATTGGAAGCGCCTGTGGAGATATCGTTAAAAACTATTTCTTCAGAGGCCCTGCCGCCCAAAAGTCCTTTAATCTTTCCGATAAGCTCTGAGCGTGACATTAAGTAGCGGTCTTCAAGAGGTGTTTGCAGGGTGTAACCCAATGCGCCTATGCCGCGAGGCACAATGGAGACTTTCTGGACAGGGTCCGCTCCGGGTGTAAAATGGCCTATCAGGGCATGGCCTGATTCATGGTAAGCCACAATTTTACGTTCATGCGGATTGATAAGTTTGTTCTTTTTTTCCAGCCCTGCGATGACCCGTTCAATGGCGTCCTGAAAATCCGGCATACTTACCTTGTCCCTGTCTTTACGTGAAGCCAGCAGGGCCGCTTCATTGCATACGTTGGCAATTTCAGCCCCGGCAAAACCCGGAGTCTCTGCCGCAAGTTTCTGCAAATCAACATCCCCGGCCAGAACAAGTCCGCGTGTATGAACACTGAATATCTGCATACGGCCATTGAGGTCAGGGCGGTCAACAAGAATCTGCCGGTCAAAGCGCCCCGGACGCAGCAACGCGGCATCAAGGACTTCAGGGCGGTTTGTCGCGCCCATCATAATAATGCCGACCTGGGGATCAAAACCATCCATTTCAGCCAGGAGTTGATTAAGCGTATTTTCTCTTTCATCATATCCGCCTGTAAAAACGCCTTTTCCGCGGCTTTTGCCGACTGCGTCAAGTTCATCAATAAAAATTATACAGGGGGCCTTTCCCTTTGCCTCCTTGAACAGGTCCCGAACGCGTGATGCTCCTACCCCCACAAACATCTCAACAAAATCGGAACCGCTTATGCTGAAAAAGGGGACCCCCGATTCACCGGCCACAGCCCTTGCAAGCAGGGTCTTGCCCGTGCCCGGAGGACCGACAAGCAGGACCCCCTTTGGCAATTTTGCGCCCAGGCGGGTATACTTCCCGGGGGTTTTCAGGAAAGACACAACCTCTTTTACTTCCTCAACAGCCTCATCAATACCCGCAACATCTTTGAAACTTACCTTGTTTTTGACGTCTTCCGCATAAATTTTCGCCTTACTTTTCCCGATATTCAAAACACCCGGGCCGCCGCCCATCCGTTTAAATAGAAATCCCCATATAAGAAAAAGGAACCCGAAAGGGAGAATCCAGTTAAGGAAAAGATTTTTCAGCCAATCTGATTCTATTTTTCCCCGGTAATCCACACCGTGTGACTGAAGGTCTTCCAGTAATCTTTTATCATCAAGACGGGTTACCATAAATTGCAGTTTTTGCCGTTTCACCGCATCTTCGCGCTTCTTTTCAAATTCCTTCCACTTCAGACGCCAGGGCGTGTGCGTAGATTCCGGTGAAAACGATTCCCCTGTTCCGGCAGCCCTGGTTTCAGCCCGGCCGGTTTTCTCTGAATCAGGAGATTTCATCGACCCATAGATTTTTTTATCCATTATGACGACGCTTTCAATTTGACCGGCTGCCAGCCGGTCGCGGAAGTCTCTGTAAGATATCTCCTTTACTGCATAACCGGAAAAGAACAGAGAGTCCATCAGCAATATAGCGCTGAAAACCATCAGATAGTACCATACAGAAAACTTCGCCCTTTTCTCCATGATTCCCCTTTCTATCTTAAATGAGTATCTTTTAATCTAATCAGGTAAATCTATACAACCGATTTCAGCGCCTTATGGTAAAACTTTGCCACATACTCCTTTACCATTCTGCGGGCGCTGAATCCGGACCCTGTAT
>DRDE01000266.1 GCA_011040095.1 Nitrospirota bacterium | reverse complement strand
ATGTCCGCTTTCTACAAGTCTTATTGCTGATGCAAGTGTAACGCCACCGGCTGTTTCAGCAAAAATCCCTTCTGTCCTTGCAAGAAGTTTTATTGCTTCTATTATTTCCGCATCTGAAACATCGGCTCCGTAACCGCCGCTTTCTTTTATAACCCGCGTGGCATAGAACCCATCCGCAGGATTTCCTATGGCAAGGGATTTGGCGATTGTGTCGGGTTTCACCGGTTTTATAACATCAACATTCTCTTTTATAGCTTTAACTATCGGGGAGCAGCCGGTTGCCTGGGCTGAAAAAATCTTTGTATTTAATTCCCCGATAAGGCCGATATCCTTCATCTCTTTGAAGCTCTTCCATATTTTTGTCAGTAAAGAGCCGCTTGCGCACGGCACAACAACCGCATCAGGCGCGCGCCATCCAAGCTGCTCGACAATTTCATATCCCTGGGTCTTTGAGCCTTCTGCATAAAACGGCCTGATATTTATATTTACGAATGCCCAGTTGTACTTGTTGGCTACCTCGCTGCAAAGCCTGTTAACATCATCATAATTGCCGTCAACAGCTATGAGATTCGGTTCATATGCAAGTGATGCCACTATTTTGCTTTTTTCAAGGCTTGCAGGAATAAAAATAAATCTCTTGAAACCCGCTGCTGCGCCGTGTGCGGACACGGAATGAGCGAGATTGCCTGTGGAGGCGCATGCAACTGTGTTGAATCCGAATTCTTTTGCCTTTGACAGCGCAACTGCAACCACCCTGTCTTTGAAAGAAAGTGTCGGGTGCGTAACCGTGTCATCTTTTATATAAAGCTTTTTTATCCCGAGATGTTTTGCAAGCTTATCCGCCCGGACAAGAGGAGTAAATCCTGAATGCAGCCCGCTCGTGGGTTCCCCGTCAATCGGTAGAAATTCCCTGTAGCGCCACAGGTTTTGCGGCCTCGACAATATCTTCTCCCGGGTTAAAACCTTCTTTATCCCATCGTAATCATAAACAACTTCCAATGGGCCGAAACAGAATTCACATACATAAACAGGGTCAACAGCATACTCCCTTCCGCATTCTCTGCATTTAAGCCCTTTTACAAAACCCATTTAATTTGCCTCCCCGATTCTCCCTTTCTCCGTGTCAGGAATTTGGTTTATATCGAACAATATTCCTCCGGCAGATCAGTCAGTTCCCTGATTTTGGGATCGCTGCCGCATACAGGGCAGTCTTTATTTTTAGGTATCCTGACCTTTCTGAAATCGACACTGAGCGCATCATATATCAACAGGCTTCCTTTTAATGGTTTGCCCTTGCCGATAATCAGCTTCAGCACCTCTGTTGCCTGGAGGGCGCCGATAACACCAGGCAAAACACCAAGCACACCCGCCTCCTGGCACGACGGGACAAGCCCTGCCGGCGGCGGTTCCTCAAAAAGGCAGCGGTAACACGGCCCGTCGCCCGGCAATATTGTGGTAACCTGTCCTTCAAACCTGAGAATAGCGCCGCTTACAAGAGGTTTTTTCAGGATTACGCATGCATCATTTATAAGATAACGCGTAGGGAAATTATCCGTGCCGTCCACAACAATGTCATAGTCCCTGATGAGATCAAGTATGTTTTTGCTGTTGATCCTTTCTTTAACGGCAATCACATTAACATCGGGGTTCAGCGCCTCAAAGGTCTGCTTTGCCGACTCGGCCTTGTTAACATCAATTGTCTTTACACTGTGCGCAATCTGCCTCTGCAGGTTGCTGAGCTCGACATGATCATTGTCCACAAGCGCAATAGTTCCCACCCCTGCTGCCGCAAGGTAGTAGCCGACCGGGCAGCCGAGTCCTCCGGCGCCTACTATAATCACTTTTGAAGCGGAAATTTTTTTCTGCCCTTTCCCACCTACTTCAGGCAGGATTATATGCCTGCTGTATCTTTTTAATTGTTCTTCTGAAAATTCCATCAGTCTTCTACCTCTTTTTTTATTTGAATAATCCACTCCTTTGGATTTATCTTTTCCACCTTGAGGACCGAATGCCCGTAATTCAGCATTGCCTTCGGGATACTCCCTGCAGCCTCGGGATAATCGAGTATGATCTCGATAACCTGTCCGACTTCTATGTCTTCAACACCAAGCTTTGATTTTACTAATGTATAGGGACAGACTTCACCCCTGATATCCAGCTTCTTATCTATCTTTATATCTTCCATCATTATGCTTCCCCTCCTTCTACTCTCAAATACATGGTTCTGCCGGATACAACGGGGAGCCTGTTAATCTGTTTTAATGCCAGCGCCATATCCTTCTCCCTTGCTTCATGCGTCATCATAACAACAGGCACTGCCTTTTCCTTTTTTCTTCCTTTCTGTATCATGGACTTAATGCTTATGTTGTGACTGCCCAGGATACCCGAAATCCCGGATAATACCCCAGGCTTGTCAATTGCCGAAAAGCGGAGATAGTACCCTGTCCTTATCTCTTCCATTTTTTTGATTTTCAAATCAGGAGTTCCGGACAGGTTAATTCCATGCAATCTGTCTACAGCCCCGGCCTTTATATTTCTTGCAATATCCATTATATCACTCACAACAGCGCTTCCCGTAGGCATTTCGCCTGCGCCTTTACCATAATACAGGGCCGGGCCGGATGCATCTCCTTCCACGTAAATTGCATTAAATACCCCGTTGACACCTGAAATAAGATCTCCTTCAGGTATCATTGTCGGATGCACCCTGATCTCGATGTCTTTGCCTGTCTGTTTTGCAATTGCCAGCAATTTTATCCTGTATCCGAATTCCGACGCAAACTCTATATCCAGCGGGGTTATCCTTGTTATACCTTCAGTGTATATCTTTTTAAAAGAAAATGGT
>DRDE01000265.1 GCA_011040095.1 Nitrospirota bacterium | reverse complement strand
TGTGCTGAATGAAACTAAAAATAAAAGACATAGCTGATATCCAGATCGGGTACCAGTTCCGTAAGAAAATTGAGCCTGTAACTGACGGAACACATGCACTCGTACAGATGAGAGACTTTAATGATCATAACAATCTGAACTATAGCGAGTTGAGCCGTGTAAAACTGGCTGAATTGCCTGATAAATATTTGGTTAATCAAAATGATGTATTGTTTCTCTCAAGGGGACATAGTAATTTTGCATTTCCAATTACCGATCCATTGGAAAGCACTATTGCTGCAAGCTATTTTTTCATTTTGAAGGTCAGATCAGACAAAGTTCTTCCTGAATATCTGGCATGGTATATCAATCAGTCTCCTGCACAGGGGTATTTACATAACATTGCGCGTCGCGGGACGCATATGCCGCTTATACCAAAGTCCATATTTGAAAACCTTAAGGTATATGTGCCTGATATTGAAACACAAAATAAAATACTAAAGTTAAACTCACTTATTGAAAATGAAAAAAATCTTTTAAACTCTATTCAGGAGAAGCGAACATTATTGATTCGATCTTTATGCCTGAAAGCTGCAAAGGGATTATGAATATAAATTAAGGAGAACTGATATGCCTGAAGAAATAAATAAAGAAGAAATATTTAATATTGTCTGGAGAGCGTGTGACACTTTCAGAGGAGCAGTCGATCCCTCGGAGTACAAGAACTATATTCTCACCATGCTGTTTATCAAATACATGAGTGATCTTTGGAAGGACAAGCATGATGAGTTTAAAAAGAAATATAAAGGAGATAAGCAGCGTGTTCAGAGGGCATTGAGCCGTGAGCGTTTTATAGTGCCTGACAATTGCGATTTCGATTATCTCTATTCAAAGCGGGATGCTGCCAATATAGGTGAGTTGATCAATATAGCGCTTGATCAAATTGAAGATGCCAACAAGTCAAAACTTGAAAATGTTTTTCGTAATATTGATTTTAATAGTGAACCAAATCTTGGTGAAACAAAAGAACGCAACCGCCGACTTAAACATCTGCTTGATGATTTTAGTGATCCGAAGCTGGATCTTCGTCCATCGAGAATCGGAAATAATGACATTATCGGCGATGTTTATGAATATCTTATCGCGAGGTTTGCGGCCGGAGCAGGGAAAAAGGCCGGAGAATTCTATACCCCCTCAGAGGTCTCTATATTACTGGCCAAACTATTGAACCCTAAACCGGGTGACCGCATCTGTGATCCTTCCTGCGGTTCAGGATCATTGTTAATTCGAGTGGCACATGAAGTGCCAGACGGCAACTTTTTCATTGCCGGTCAGGAAAGCAATGGAAGCACATGGTCATTATGCCGGATGAATATGTTTCTCCATAAAATGGATAATGCCCGTATTGAATGGTGTAACACTATAAGCAATTCAAAGCTGCTGGAAGGCGATACTTTAATGAAGTTTAATATCGTTGTTGCGAATCCTCCTTTCTCTCTCGATAAATGGGGTGCCGATGATGCTGATAAGGACCGTTTCCAAAGATTCTGGCGTGGAATTCCTCCAAAGAGCAAGGGCGATTATGCCTTTATCAGCCATATGGTCCATATTGCTCTTGAAAAGGAAGGCAAGGTTGGAGTTATAGCCCCGCATGGTGTTCTTTTTCGTGGCGGCTCCGAAGGTAAAATTCGGCAGAAGCTTATTGAAGAAAACATGCTTGAGGCAGTTATTGGCCTTCCGGCGAACCTGTTTTATGGCACCGGCATTCCAACGTCGATTCTCATCTTTAACAAAGGGAAGAAGACCAAGGATGTGCTTTTCATAGACGCAAGCCGGGAATATCAGGACGGTAAGAATCAGAATCACCTGCGGCCTCAGGACATAGAGAAGATCGTTAAGACTTTTAATTCATTGAAGACCATAGATAAATATTCTTACCGTGCGAAGTTTAATGAGATAAAGGAAGCGGAGTTTAACCTTAATATTCCGAGGTATGTGGATACCTTTGAGGAAGAAGAGGAAATTGATATTTCGGCAGTGCAGAAGGAGATTGATGGATTAGAGGTAGAACTTGTTAAAACGAGAAAAGAAATGGGCAAGTATTTGAAGGAATTAGGATTATGAAGAAAAAGAGCTTCTGGAAGAGGTAACTATTAAGGATTACTTAACAGTTCGCAAGGAAGGGGAAAAGAGTAATTAGAAATATACAATTATGAATTAAAGAATAACATCAATTAGTGCAACGCATCGTAGCATAAAGGGAGTGAAGGATATGAAAGATTACCAATTGATTGAATATGAAATCGGAAAGCAAGGATTTGTGAAATGAAGAGTGATCTGACATTTTCAAAACTAATTGGTTCCATCCAGAAAATTCACGATGAGTTTGCAGCCGAGGCAAGCCGGGCCGTGAATATCAGCCTGACCCTGCGTAACTGGCTGATTGGCTTTTATATCCTGGAATATGAGCAGAAAGGCGCAGACCGGGCTGAATATGGTGCGCGGCTTCTGGATGCAGTATCAGGACAGTTATCAAAGATGGGTGTGGCTGGGGCAGCTCCTCGTTCATTACGTTTATACCGTCAGTTTTTTGGGATTTATCCGCAAATCTGGCAGACACCGT
>DRDE01000264.1 GCA_011040095.1 Nitrospirota bacterium | reverse complement strand
GCCTTTGGCGCAGCGATTGCGCTTTTTGCTTACCTGACAGCGCCTGAAGCGGATAAAAAGGTATAATATTAAACAGTTCACCTGTAGGAAAAGGCTTGATAAGAATACAGAATACAGGAGTCAGAATGAAAAGAATGAATGCAAAATTGATAGAGGTTTGTTCCTGTCCTATTCTGAATTCCGGATTCTGACTCCTGTATTCTTTGAGGATATGTTCATAAAACTCAAACAATCATTAGCCATATGGATTATTAAAAAGTTCCAGAAACACGGTTCCCATAAAGTGCGTGTCCTGGGGAAAACCTACGAGGTCTCAGAGCATGTATTTAATCCCCGCTTTTATTATACGAGCGAGTTTATGGCAAGACATATTAAGGTCCGTTCAGAAGATATTGTGCTGGATATAGGCACGGGTTCGGGCATTCAGGCGATTACAGCCGGCCGGAAGGCATCAAAGGTCATTGCCGTGGATATTAACCCGGAAGCCGTCCGGTTTGCCGCAAAAAATGTCAGGAACAACGGGCTGGAAAGTATTGTTTCCGTAATGGAGGGAAATCTCTTTTCTCCCATAGACCGGCAATATAAGTTTGATGTTATACTCTTTACCCCTCCTTATATGGAAGGCAAACCCGGCACGGACTTTGAACATGCCTTGTTTGATCATGATAAACAATTGGCGGAAAGATTTTTCAGGGATGCAAAGGAATATCTTAAACCGGACGGATATATTCAGATGCTTTATTCATCGATTGCAAGGCCTCAAAGGGTACTGGAAATATCCCGGCAGCTTGGCTGGAATCACATTCTGACGGCAAAAGAAAAAACTTTTACGGAAGAGTTTTTTATTTATAAGTTGACTTTGAAATGAAATTGCATTCACTGACAATATCTATCCATAAAGGAGTTAGCTGATATTATGAAAATAGGGATAATGTCGGATTCACACGATCATATTGAGAACATTACCGGGTGCATTGAAATATTTAAGGAACGAAAGGTTGACTATGTCCTGCATCTCGGTGATTATGTGAACCCCAATTCGGTAAGGGCCTGTCAGGGCATAAAGCTCGTGGGGATATTCGGAAACAATGACGGGGATAAGTTCAGGCTGATAACCGCATTTAACGACATATCCGGTGAGATTAAAGGCGAGTTTCACGAATTTGAAGAGGACGGATTGAAATTTGCATGCTATCACGGGACGGAATTTCAACTGAAAGACGCCTTAATCGAATGCGGGAAATACGATGTTGTTATCTACGGACATACGCATGAATGTAAAAACGAGATCATAGGAAAGACCCTGGTACTTAACCCCGGAACAGCGCACGGGTTCGGGGATAAAGCAACAATTATGATATTTGACACACAAACCGGACAACCTGAATTCATTGCTTTGTAATGCCCTCTTGCCTTAACCCTGCGGTTGTTCATTTCTTACTTTTTTTCAGAACCGGCTTCTTCGCTTTTCTCTTCTTCTTTTTCCGCCTGGATTGAGACATCTTTTACAAAATCGGCACATTTGAAATCCTTGCCGCTTACAGAGAACTTTTTCCGGCATGTGGCCCTCCAGGCGCAGACTATACAGATATTTGCAGACACTTTGAATCCTCCTGTTTTATGTTGTTTTAAATTCTATTCAGAGTCTGTGTATAAATAGCTGCTTTTTATTTTTGTCATACCCGAAGTTTGTAGCCGGGTATCCAGAACTCACTGAAAAGACTGGATTCCCGCCCAAAGGACCGCGGGAATGACAGCTTAATTGTTGAGTTTATACACAGACTCTATTTATTGAAAACCTGCATCAGCTCTTCGATCCTGTTCCAGTCGACATTGTTATGGATGCAATCATATTCAGCAAGACGGATGCCCTGAGTCTTTATACTTGTACCGTTTATTCTTACGCCTATGTGAGTGATCTTTTCAGAATGCATGCCCTTTTCTATTTCATAGTCACAGGCAATCCCGATGATCCCTTTGAGGTTTTTTCTTTGAATAAGTCTTTTTGTAAAGCCGACACTGGGGGTAATATAAAACTGGTATCCCTTTTGCCCTGCCGATTCATAAATCTTTCCGCATCCGCAGAGCTTGCACTTGTTGCACAGTACCCCGTCCGATTTTGAGAATCCGGCAGGGCATTTATCGTGTATAAGGCAGTGGGGGAGAATTACCGCAACGTCTTCTTTATTCAGCTTCTCAAAGCTGTCCCTGTAATAGTCATTAACAGTTGACATGACGTCGGATCTTTTCAGGCCGAAAAGACCCTGAAGTTTGTATGTGTACAGGTTTACAAGAAACTTTAATTTTTTCAGCATCTCTTATCGCTTGTCAAGATTTATTGCATTGAACTGAAGTCAAAGATATTTTTTCCATTGTTTCAATTCTAATGTTTAAAGCCGGTATTTGTAAATATAAAATTATCAAGGTTATTTATTTTCCGAATCAAACGGTTATCTAATCCGGGAAATATGATATTATCTGAACTGATGGGATTATTATCCGGGACCGACAAGACCGTCATTCCTGTTCGGGTTAAAGTTTTTGATAAAATTGTCGTTATACAAACTATAACAGAGAGACGAGGCAAAGATGGCAGACGGAAATGTAAATGTAATGACAGCTTCATCCATTCTCAATAAGAGAAGAATGGGGGAACTAGAAGCGCAGTATATCCCGAAGGATAGGCGGGCATTCGAGAGGTTCCCGGCCAATCTCGATGCAAGATTGTTTTACGGCAACCTGATTTATGCGGGAATGGTGACAAATCTCTCGAGGAATGGAATGTTTGTCAGCACTAGGGTAAAATTCCCGGTCAATTCCGAGTTTATGATGGTTGTCCTCCTGGATAACCGCACAATAAAGATTCCCATCAAAGTAAGAAGAAGGGTCAAAAAGGAAAAAGGTTATTATTCAAAGATGGATAACGGTATAGGAGTTGAGCTGTTAGAGACCCCTCAGAACTTCATTGATTATGTAGTCACCCGCAAGTCGCCCACGAAATTCTCTTTTTAATTAACCGGATTAAAGCGGCTGCGGAACCCGGATGAGCAGCTCTTACAGAGGATGACCTGCAAGTCGGACTACCCCTTCTTTTCTATATATTTGCCATTATGTTATATTTTAAACCTCTTGATGACACACTGAAAACAGTCACGATTCATCCATAAAACCGGGACGCATTTTAAGTTTTGGAGTTCATATGTCTGAATTAACCCCTTTGATGAGGCAGTATCACGAGATCAAACGCAATTATCCTGATGCCATACTCTTTTTCCGGCTCGGTGATTTCTATGAGATGTTCGGGCAGGATGCGGTAATTGCATCCAGGGTCCTGAATATAACACTGACCACAAGAGATAAGGGAAAGGCGGATCCAATGCCTATGTGCGGCATCCCTCATTTTGCATCCGACAACTATGTCTCAAAACTTGTCAGGGCCGGCCACAAGGTGGCGATCTGCGAACAGGTTGAAGACGCGGGGGAGGCAAAAGGGATTGTAAAAAGAGAGGTCGTCAAGGTTGTTACCCCCGGCACTTTTCTGCCCGACAATCCCAAGGAAAATAATTACATACTCGGCTTTTTCCAAAAGGAGAACATATTCGGCATTGCGGTTGCAGACATCACTACAGGAGAGTTCCTGGTTTATGAGACCCATAACAGTATCGAGGATGAGATAAACAGGTTTCAGCCGAAAGAGATACTGTATCCCTTCAGTCTTAAAAACAATTCCTCAGTGATTGACGGCCTGGGGGACTTCTATCTTACCGATTATGACGACTGGTACTTTGATTATATAGAGGCCTACCGGAAACTTATAAAACATTTCAGGGTTGCGTCCCTTGACGGTTTCGGCTGCGAGGGCATGATAGTGGCCATACCCGCTGCCGGCGCTCTCATTAATTATCTTGAAGAGACACAAAAGGATTCGCTTACATTCAAAACGATAGATGTATTGAGACGCGACTCAAAGATGCTGCTCGATGCCGCAACCCTGAAGAATCTTGAAATTGCCAGGAACATGCGGAGCGCGGAGCCGGAAGGCAGCCTGCTCTGGCTCATGGATGAAACATTCACTCCTATGGGGGGCAGGCTTTTAAGGAACTGGCTTCTTAACCCCCTGCTCGATGCAGAAGAGATCGGACAGAG
>DRDE01000263.1 GCA_011040095.1 Nitrospirota bacterium | reverse complement strand
GCTCATCATACTCCAGGGTGGCTGATTCCCCTGTTGTGCCGCATGGCACAATGGCATCGGTCCCTTCGGCGATATGCCATTCAATCAGGTCACATAAAGCCTGCTCATCAAGCTCATTATTCTTAAATGGTGTAACTATTGCAACGATTGACCCTTTAAACATAATTCCTCCCAATATATCTTTTTTTGTAACTGCTCACAGGGAACAGTTGCCAGGGTGCAGGGTGCAAAAAAAAATACCCGTTTTTTCTTAGATGTTTTATCTGATTAAACCAGCCAGCATGGCTGATCGCGCCGCTCTTTTCCACCCATCTAAATCTTTAAATTTTTTCTGCCCACTGACAACTGCACCCTGCACCCTGTGAACGATTGCCGGATTATAAAGTTTATGGCAAAACCCGAGGTAAGGTCAAGCTTAAAATTTCCCAAGAAAATTTCCGGTTACACAGATTTTAAAAAATTATTGTGCAGATTTGGATAACTATTACAATTCTGTTACAATAAGCGGGTTCTGAATTGACGCAACATCGGGAAATCATTTAAAATCAAGCATGCGCCCATAGCTCAATTGGATAGAGTGCCGGACTACGAATCCGTAGGTTGGAGGTTCGACTCCTCCTGGGCGCGCCATTACTTCATTGCCCTCACAAAGGCCATCCCGAGATAAAGCAATGCTTCAACATCAAGGAACTCTGCAGCAGTTGAGTCCAGGAGCACTTTGCAATCAGCGCCGAAGTCCTCATCTCCGGACCGGAGAAGGACAAGAAAGGGAATCTTCGGCAGCGGGTATATAACAAAGCTGTGCTCTGCCGGAAACCCCTCAACTTCTTCAGCGCCCATTGCAGACAATCTTCTTAAGAATCCTCCCTTGGAATGTTCGAACATTTTTGCAAGAGAGATTTCGCAGGCCCCGTGAAAGCTTTCCGCCCGGAGCAGGCCGTCTTTCAAATCCCTGAATGCGACCCATTTCCCTGACAAACGGCTTTTTCCTGCCTGCTTTATGTACATAAGGATAAGGAGCCTGTCCCGGATATCCATTTCATCTTCAAAACCTGTATGTCTTAATGTAACTTCTTTGCCCATGTACCTGATCTTCAAAACATCCTCTTCACCTGTAGCGCCGATGTTTTTTGCTACATCGCAAAAATTTATTCGAGAGACCTCTTTGAACAGTTCAATAAGCCGTTTTTCTTTCCAGTCGCCTGTATCGGAAAGCATGGCGTCAATTTCTTTTTCAGACTGTTCATCAAGTTCAGGGCATTCAGATGAAGAAACCATTCTTCTGAGAAATTGCACTGCAAAAGACATGCAGGTTCCTGCCGCGCATCTGCCGCAGTTACTACGCGGCAGTTTTTTATAAACATCAAGAGGGTTCATTTCTCGGGTATTTCCACATGGGGAATCGCATACCTACACTCCGTATTAATCATAATGTGTAACTGCTCAGGTGCAAAGCGGCAAAGGCACATAGGCGCAAAGGGTTACAGAAATACAAGAAAAGTGTTTCATCCTTTTTTTCACCTTGTGTCTACCTGAATAGTTGCCATAATGTTTTTAATATGCCATGTTTAACTCTTCATACTCCTCAATCTTCTTCGCAGACGCATAATAATCAATCTCTGCACGGGCGATTTTCTCCGCTTCTTTTTGAAGCTCCTTTTCTTTTCCACGGATGAAACCCTGAATCATCTCAAACTTCCGCTTCTGTAAATCAAGAAATTGTTTATCAATAACAGGGGTCGACGGATATTCGCTCTTCTTCTGCCCTTCAGTCAATATCTCTGTAAAGGCTTTGCCTGTTTCAGCCGCAATTTTTTTGGCCTCATTAACTGCGCTGTACCACCCTGAATGCATGATCTTATAGTAGTCTCTCATTGACTGCTTATTAAAGTGAACAAAGTAAGTCCTGTTGTCACGGACAATGTTAAATGTTACCCGGACGGAATCCGTGTCAATCGTATCTACAAAGACCAGGTTATCACCGTCTTTGGCAATCTCCCATTTCAGGTCCCATAAAAACAGGCCCATTCCTGCAAATATCCGCTGCAATAAATAAGCCCCGAGAATAGCCATAATCATGGACCTTGCGAAGGTGCTCCCATCCGTACCGGAAATCAGGGCAGCTTCCTGGCGGCTGATGTTCCTGTCTTCAGGCTCATATTTGGTAGTCAAGTCAACAACGGGACAATCAAACTGAATCCACGGGGAAAGCGGCCTGTCTATGCCGAGATCATTTAAATATTCTTTTTTCTGTGAATCGCCGAGCGCGCTGTATTTCCTCAAAATAGAGGACCCGCTCGTTATGCCGAGCCTGACAATGTATTCAAGCGGGATAACGTACTGGTCGATATGATGATATTTTTCATAATCATAAAAATGCCATCTCAATAATTTATTAAGTTCAGGTTTTTCAACTTTGTACTTTTTAATTAACGTCAGATTGCTTGGGCGGGAAGGAAATCCTTTTGCATAAACTTCACCGCTGCTTCGGTCGATCATTCCTGCGTGATGTGTCGGAGCGCCGTTTTTGCTGAATCCGGAAAGGACTTTCTCCACAAGCCCGCTCTTGTCTTTTTGAATCAAGCTTCCCTCTCCCCCCAATTTTTGCAAAAGATCTTTCCACGCCTCCGGGTTCTGCAGCTCCTGGAACACAAGATGCCTGAAACTCGCCCTTCCGACATCACTCCCCTCTATATTGAATATAGTGCCTACATCAAAAACAGACCCCCCCGCAGTTGTTTCACTTATCAGCAGTTCCGGGTGACCCGGCACGTCATAGAGTTTTTGTACGGAACCCGTATAGCGGGGATTATCCATGTTCAAACTTATCTTATTCGGAAATTCAGTCATCTTATTACCTCCGGGAAATATAGACAATAAATATCAGTGGTTATTGCAATAACTCTTCAAACATTACAGGTTCTTCCTATTCCCTTCCGAAATCATCATCGAAACGGACTATATCGTCTTCTTCAAGATAATTCCCTATCTGAACTTCAATAAGGTGGAGGGGGATTTTGCCGGGGTTTTCGAGGCGATGGTGTGTGGTTTTAGGGACATACGTTGACTGGTTCTCTTCCAGGAACATGGTACTGTCGCCGTTTACAATCTTTGCCGTACCATGGACTACTATCCAGTGTTCACTCCTGTGGTGATGCATCTGCAGGGATAGTTTGGCCCCGGGGTAAACAACGATCCGCTTTATTTTCGAATTCCTGTTTTCTTCCAGGATAGTGTATGTCCCCCACGGACGATAAACTTTTGTATGTGCCTTGTATTCTTTACGCCCCTGTCTTTTCAGCTCGCTCACTATTGATTTTACGTTTTTACTGTTCTGGAGACCCGATACAAAAACCGTGTCCGGAGTTTCGACTATTACAACATCCTCTATGTCGTTTGCAACAATGAGCCTGTTGTCTCCCCTGATAAAACAGTTTTTTGTTTCCCTCAGGATCACATCCCCTTCCACTACATTGTTGTTCTCACCCTTTGGAAGGAAGTCATAGAGGGATTTCCAGGAGCCGATGTCGCTCCAGCCGAAATCCGACGGGAGGACTACGCCTTTTTTTGTCTTTTCCATGATAGCGTAATCAATTGATATGTCGGGTAATTCACAATATTTTTCCGCTGAAATACCCGCCTCCCCGGAAACCATTTCCTGCATCTTTTTAAGTATGGCTGGTTCAAAGGCCCTGAATTCCCTGATCAGGACAGAAGCCTTGAAAGCAAACATGCCGCTGTTCCAGAAAAAGTTCCCTGCTTTCACATAATGCCCGGCGGTTTTCTCATCCGGTTTTTCAACAAACCTTTTTATTTTAAGGGCGTCGTTATTTACATGCCCGGCCCCCTCTATGTATCCATAGCTTGTCTCGGGTGAAGAGGGTTTTATGCCGAAAGTTACGATATAATTTTCTCCGGCAAGCGATATGGCCTTTTTTAACCGCTCACGGAACGCTGCTGCATCTTTGATTACATGGTCGGAAGGGAATATCAGCAAGACCGCATCTTTTTCGGTCTTCAGAATGTTCAGGGCAGTAAGGAGAATAGCAGGAGCTGTGTTGCGGCCGCAGGGCTCTGCGATAATTTTGCCCTCTGACGGGACATCTATTTCCTCAAGATGTCTTGCGATCTCGTAAAAATGCTCTTCTCCGCAAACAATCCTCACCCTTTCGGCTTCCAGTTCAGGAATTAAACGTTTGATGGTGTTCTGGATTAATGAGTCTGCGCCGACAAGATTGACTAATTGTTTGGGATAAAGTTCCCTTGAAATAGGCCATAGCCGCGATCCTGTCCCGCCGGCAAGCAGAACAGGGTATACTTTTATCTCCTGTTTTGACATATTAAAGTCCTTTGGTAAATAACCGTTTCTAAATGCGTTATTTACGGTAACCGTTCACAGGGTGCAGTTGTCAGGGGGCAGGGTGCAGAAAGAACAAATA
Organism: Nitrospirota bacterium; assembly: GCA_011040095.1. Taxonomy (GTDB): domain Bacteria; phylum Nitrospirota; class Thermodesulfovibrionia; order UBA6902; family UBA6902; genus BMS3ABIN06. The sequence goes on along the minus strand of DRDE01000263.1, from coordinate 4,156 downwards.
CCGAATTGTTTGGCATTGACAAACCTGCGTGAGTAATTTGATCCTTAAATCCGGAATCCTTAATATGTGACAGCTCCCTGTAAATATCGGCGCTCAACCATGCCGCTCTTTTCCGGATATCTGAATCTTTAAATTTCATTCTGCACACTGACAACTGCACCCTGTGAACGGTTATCAATCATTATAGTAAGATATAAAAAAGAAGGTCAATCAACAGATATGGCAGGCATATAAAAATGTACCCTGAATTCCACCGGATCAAGCAAATCCAGACACGAAGAATAACATTTTATTTCCGGGCAAGCCCTATGCCCTGAACTTGGCCCAGCACTCGGGGTTTTCAATATTTAAATCCAGTATCTTCGATAATTCCTGCTCGGAGTCTGTTCCGTCCTTGCTTAAGTTTTCCAGCAGACTTCTCGGGATTTCCACTATACAGAGTTTATCTTTTTTTATTAACTGGAACTTGTACACAAAGGTATTGAAGAGATAGAATATCCGGTATATGATTATGGTATTATCAATCTCTTTGATTTTTTCAGCAACAATGTCATATGAAGGCACTTCCTTTTCCGTTACCATCGGGTCGTCCGGGTCATCCATTATCTCTCCTTTCCTGAATTCATTACCAGGATAAGTTACATCTCTATGGAGATTCTACCGCTATCAGCGCTTTTTGTCACTAAAAAAATTAATCTCCTGCTTAAATATGCAATCCGGCAAAAAAGGAGTTTGACCGTAAATGCGTAACTCCTTGGTATTAAATGGTAGGCGATGCTGGTTTCGAACCAGCGACCTCTGCCGTGTGAAGGCAGCGCTCTCCCCCTGAGCTAATCGCCCGCTGAAATCAGTTATTAACCCCCGGCAGCCGCACCACGGGACATGGACTGATAGCTTTCAAGAAACTTATTCCGGCAATAAACAATATATATATTAAGGAAACTGAATTGTCAAATCAAATATAATCTGCCCTCCCCTCCTTTTTTCACTTCCAATTTCCTGCTTGCAGTGTGATATAATTGCCTATGCGGGCCATTATAGTAGGAGCCGGAGAGGTTGGCTTTCAATTAGCCAAATTTCTTTCCGCCGAAAATATTGATGTAGTAGTCGTTGATAAAAGCAAGGAAAAGCTCAAGAGGATATCCGACAAACTGGACGTTGCTCTCATGGAAGGCGAGGGCGGTTCTCCTTCAATACTTAAAGACGCGGGCGCTGATGAAGCAGATATTCTCCTTGCCGTTACCGATATGGATGAGACGAATATGATTGCCTGTCTCGTTGCCAAGGCAATGTTCCGGATACCGAGAAATGTGGCAAGGATCAGAAATCTTGAGTATTTTTCAAATGAAGTTCTTTTGCAGAGTCTCGGCATCAATCCTGCCATAAGTCCTGAAATAGAAGCGGCAAGGGCGGTGATCCGTTTAATTGAAGTGCCTTTTGCAGCTGACGTCGAAGATTTTGAAGACGGGAAAGTAAAGGTCATCGGCTTCAGGATACCTCCTGATTCAAAACTCCTCGGCAAGGTATTTAAAGACCTCAACCTTACAAACCCAAAGATACTGATCGGGGCGATTCAGCGTGGCGATAATATTATAATCCCTACCGGCAATGACACGCTCAGGAAAAACGATATAATTTATCTTCCTGTAAAAAGAGAAAATATTAATGCGGTCTGCAGCAGCATCGGCGGCATTGCAATGCCTGCTAAAAGGATTATGATATTAGGCGGCGGAAGGGTCGGTTTTTATGTGGCAAAGACAATGGAGGAAAAAAATCTCAGTGTAAAAGTCATAGAAAGAGATATTGAGCGGTGCAAGTTTTTACTTAAGTCTCTGAAAAAAAGCGTGATACTCCACGGAGACGGCTCGGACCAGAAATTGCTTGAAGAGGAAAATATTAATGATATGGATGTGTTTGCCGCCATATCGAATAATGATGAACTCAATATAATGGCATCGTTATTAGCTAAAAGTCTCGGTGTAAAAAAGGTCATTACAATTATCAACAAAACCGGTTACCTGCCCCTTGCCAATAATCTCGGTATTGAAGCGGTCTTGAGCCCGCGCCTTATTACTGCAGGGACTATATTGAAATACGTCAGGAGCGGGAATATCCTCTCTCTTACCACTGTAGCCGAAGGGAAGGCCGAGATAATGGAAGCTGAGGCAACAGAGGGTTCGATACTTATCGGAAAGACCTTGCGGGAAGTGGAGCTGCCCCAGAAAACCCTGATAGGAGCAATTATAAGAGACAATAACGTCATCATCCCTTCGGGTGATGATAAAATTGTCAGCAATGACAAGTTGATTATATTCACTCTCAGGGAATCCATTAAACAGGTAGAAAAACTTCTTAGATGAATCCGGCCCTTGTCTTTAATCTCGTTGGAGTCGTACTGTTATTGTCCTCGATGTTCATGCTCGTGCCTCTCTTAACCTCGTTTCTGGTCAAAGGCTGGGACTTGCCGGTATTCGGGATAACTTTTTTAATAACATTTCTTGCAGGACTCACCCTGTATTTTCTTACCAAGAGCCGGGAGAAGATGGAATTAAAGCACAGGGACGGTTTTGCCGTTGTAACGATAAGCTGGCTTACAATGTCTTTGTTCGGTTCGCTCCCGTATTTTTTATCAGGCATTGCCCCGTCTTTTACAGATGCGTATTTTGAATCCATGGCGGGCTTTACAACAACCGGCGCCTCCATACTGGGCAATCTCGATGGACTTCCCAAAGGCATTCTGCTGTGGCGAAGTCTTACACAATGGATGGGAGGAATGGGAATAATTGTTTTCTCTCTTGCAATCCTTCCAATGTTAGGTGCGGGGGGAATGCAGTTATTCAAGGCGGAAGTGCCTGAAATAGGAGTTGAAAAATTAAGGCCCAGGATTATAGACATGGCAAAATCCCTGTGGTATATATATGCAGGTCTCACCGCTGTACTGGCGCTGCTCCTGCTGGTTGCGGGCATGGATTTATTTGATGCCGTATGCCACGCCTTTACTACAATGGGCACAGGTGGTTTTTCGACCAAGAGCGAGAGCATAGCGTATTTTCAGAGCGCCTGGATTGATCTCATTATTACTGTCTTCATGTTTCTGGCCGGCATTAATTTTTCCCTGCATTTTTATGCGCTGAGAGGCAACCTGTCACGATTTGCAAAAAGCAGCGAGTTCAAGTTTTACTGTTCGGTCATTTTAGGTGCAATAGTAATTATTACCTTCAACATATTCAAGGCCGGAGATTCTTCAATATCGGACGCCTTGCGTTACGGCGCCTTCCAGGTTGTTTCAATCACGACAACCACCGGATTTGTAACTGCCGATTATGAAGTATGGCCCGTGCTGTCACAGATGCTTCTTCTTTGCCTGATGTTTTTCGGCGGCATGGTCGGCTCAACAGGAGGAGGGATGAAACAGGTGAGAATCCTGTTAATGTTCAAACAGTCATATCGTGAACTCTATCACCTGATCCATCCCCGGGCATTAACAGCCCTGAAGCTTGATGAGAAAAACGTACCGAAAGAAACTCTGGGAGGGATATGGGGCTTCCTTTTTCTTTTCATTTTAATATCAGTCATTGCAACATTGTGTATGACTGCGCTCGGCATGGATATTATTACATCTGCCAGCACCGTCATTTCGGCAATGTCTAATGTCGGCCCTGCGCTGGGGGCTGCAGGGCCTGCAGAAAATTACTCATCAATCCCGGTAGCGGGGAAATGGATACTTGTCTTATGTATGTTGATAGGCAGGCTTGAAATCTATACGGTTATATTACTCTTCATGCCCATTTTCTGGAGGAAATAATAACCGGCAATTGAGGGATAATATCAAAAACCGTCAATCGGTTTGACCCGGGCATCAAGGTTCTCTTGCACGGGACAGATACTTATTTGGTAATAGTTCAGCCCCTTAAGGGGCAAATATCCGTTGACAAGACAATTATAGCAGAGAAGGGGTAGGGATACTTGATCTAAAAGCTGTAATAGCATCAACGAGGAATTCAAGAGGATTCCTTCTTTGTAGCCAGCATGTGCGAGTAGCGGTTAACAAGCGTGAAGTGAGGACAGCGCCGTTATCACTTCTATTTCCAAAACATATTTTACGCCATTGGACAGCGGGTCTGATGCCTCTTTCAGCCAGATTATTTGTTGGCTC
>DRDE01000262.1 GCA_011040095.1 Nitrospirota bacterium | reverse complement strand
TCAACTTGCTGAACGATTAGTAGAGAGTCTTGAAAATGACACAATTCAAAAACTCTGGATAGTTGAAGCTAAAAAACGTCGTGATGAAGTACGAAGCGGACGTGTTAAACCTATTTCAGGAGATGAAGCTTTAGAGCAAGTGCGAAAACTGATCGCTTAATGAAATATGTATTCCATCCTGAAGCATTAATTGAATTCAGCGAAGCAACGATATACTATTCCGAGAAAAATCCAAAACTTGGACTGGCTTTCTACACCGAAGTTGAAAATACGATTCACCGAATTATTGAAAGCCCGGAATTATTCAGAATAATTGAAGAAGATATACGACGTTGTCTTACCCGCCGATTTCCTTATGGGATTCTCTATACTATTGAAGAAGCTTACATTTTGATTGTCGCAGTGATGCATGGCAGCAGAGAACCATCTTACTGGAAACATAGAGTAAAGAAAGACAAAGCATAACGAATCATTCAACCGGACAAGCACCACAAGTTCCTTTTTGAGTTTTGATATTTTCAGTGTTCAAAATGTCGTGTTCCATGTTATTATCCTCAAGGGCTTGCACCGGACAATTTCGCGTAAGTGATATAGACGCTACAGATAAAAATTACCGTTATATTGTTGGTGTCAGCTTCGATACTCTTGAAATACAAATATTAATGTGAAGGAGAACAAGAAATGAGGAGAAATAAAATGAAAACAAAATGCAATGTCTTTATCCTGCTTATTTTTTTAGTTCTTGCCGGATGCGCGATAAAACATGACTACACATGGAACGAGTATCCAATAGCTTCTGATCGGATGCCTTCTCAAGATAATATCACCAAAGGCAGGGAGATCAGGATTATCAAGGGGAAGTCTGATGATTCAAAGATATTTCTCGGTAGTATTGGCCTACATCAATACTATGGCAGTGAACAATCACTTACGGATGGCATAGCAGATCAGCTTGCCAAGGAGCTGCAAAATAAAAACCTTGTAATCAATAACACATCGGGAAAGTCACTCGAACTTACGGTTAATCGTTCAAATTTCGAACCAGGAGAGTGGAAGAGAGCTGCCACATTAGAATTTACAGTGGAATTTGGAAATGGAAAGACCAAGTCGTATACCGTGAGAAACAGTAGCCCTGCTACAGTTTACCGAACTTATAACGGGGCAGTTGCGTTGGCTGTTGTCGAAATTATCAATGACCGGGAGGTCCTGACCTATATTAACGAATAATGCCTTATTGTTCGGCATGTTGTTGCTTTTCAGGCATGCAGCGACCGGATAACTCGGCAATATCAATCAGTCAACCAGAAAGACGGGAGGAACTGATGGGTAAGACAAAGCCTTTTGTGGGGCGGAGTGATGGGAGACGGATTTAGAGATTCACGACCGATTCTTAATAATTTCGGATAATACCGGGAATTTATAAAAAAGGAGGCTAATTATGGTTAAAAAGCAGAAAGTTGTCAGCATTACCCTTTTCATTGCAATATCCTTATTGTTTTGCTTGTCCCCTGCTCTGGCAGCCAGAGACGCAGCGGGAAAGACCTTTTATACAACCGCCAACATATGGTATGAAAATCCGGGGAAGATATACTCAACCAATTATCACAAGGGTGCGATTCTCCCTGTCGGGACAAAAGTTACAATAAAAAAAGTCGGCAGCAGGGGAATCAGCTTCGTTGACAACAACGGACTTGACTATAGAATCGTCTATGTAAAAAGACATCATCCCAATGTGTCTGTATGGGATTATTTTGATCAGTATTTCTCAGAAAAGGACCCCGTGAGAAGGGGCGGACCCTATAAAAAATTTTCAAAGACCGAGCAGGATAATATTAAAAAGGGCATTATTGAAGCAGGCATGAGCAAAGATGCTGTTTTAATGTCATACGGCTATCCACCGAGTGTTAAAACACCTTCTTTAAAAAGTAATAACTGGGTATACATGAAAAGCAGGTTTGTTACAAAGTCCGTTATGTTTAAAGATAATAAGGTTTTCGATGCAGGGCGGTAACCGATTGTCCGTTCTGGAAAATCGTTAATCAAGAAAAAAAGACAACCCAACAAATGTCTTGGTGGAATTCAGCGGTTCATTAGGCTCTGCGGTATCTGCATTTGAGATATGATGATACCGGTAATTAAAATCGATGGTTGTATTCTCTTTTATAAAATAATGGGTTCCCACACCCGCCTGGTAATTGCCGTTGTAATCCGTGCCGAGCCCAGGCTCATCAAGGCTGGTGTACATAAAACCGCCGCCGGTAAATATGTAAGGAATTATTTCTTCTGATGCGGTAAAATTCCAGCAGGACAGAAAATTGATCCCTGTCATAACGGCTGATTCAGGTTTATACACAATATAAACAGGAATCTCTATGAGCAATTCATGGCGTGTCTTGTACCATGACCTGCCTTTTTCACCGGACAAAAAACGGCCGTATTGCAATATCAGGTCAACGTCCTCAATACGTGTTTCGGTATCACCCCATCCCGGATGCGTAATTCCAAATCCACCCAGAATAGTCCAGTGGCTCTTTGCCTTATTAAATCCGACCTTATTGCTTTCCTGGGCGAATGAGACGGATACAACGGAAAAGATTAAAAGCGGCAATATGATGAGCGCCCTGTAGACAGGTTTATTTTTCATTGTTAAGAGCATGGATAGAAAAGACATAATGATTTTGTATTATACTTATCGGGTATTTAAATTTCTGTAACAGTTCAGCCCTTACTTCTAACGGCTGAACATCATTGAAAATTCTAAAATGCAAAGTGAAAATATCAAAATAATGAGATATTTTCTTAATAATTTTGCATTTTTCAATTTAAAATTTTCATTTTTCATTGAAGTTCAGACATATCTTCAAATGGCTGAACTATTACAAATTTCTGAATTTATCCTTTGTGATTATCCACAGGGGGTCTGTTCCCGGCATTAGACAAAGTCAAAGCGGGGAGTTTTACTCCTCCCCTTAAGTTAAGGAGGTTG
>DRDE01000261.1 GCA_011040095.1 Nitrospirota bacterium | reverse complement strand
GGTATTCCGAACAGTCTTTCAGAATTAAATGCAAGATCTACCATGGCTGTTATCAGGCTGTACTCATCTTTTCCCAGCATAGGCGAGAGAGCTAACGAAAGGGACTTGACCTGTTTCTTTGACATTTCAATAAGATTTGTAATCCTTGCTGCATCTTCAACTTCGGGAATCGATTTTTTTCTCAATATGTTTTCAAGCCCCTGGCTCATAAAGGAAATAGCGGTAAGTTGTTGCCCCAGATTGTCATGCAGTTCATGTCCGATACGCCGCCGTTCATGTTCCCTGAATTCAAGAAGCATTTTTTCCAGACGTTTACGTTCGGTTATCTCTTTATTCAAATCATCCCTTGACGCAGTAATAGTCTTTAAACTCTCTATCATCCGGTCAAATGTTCTGGATAATTCGCCAATTTCATCTTTTGCATCCGTGCCGACTTTATAATCTAAATTTCCGCTTCCTATTATTTCACTTCCTTTATGCAATGCCTTAATCGGGTTAGAGATGGATTTTGAAACATAAAAAGCCACTATTACGACTCCAAACAAAGTTATAATCCCGATAGTCACCATCCAGTTTCTCAGTTGATAAATCGGGAAATAGACTTCTTTGATATCCCTGGTTGACTCAAGCTCATTGTATATCGATATATTCAGGGAAGTTGCCACATAGTTATAGATTGCGATATTGACAACGATCATTGAAGATATGGCTATAATTAAAAGCCAAAAGGTAAGGCGTGTCCTGATGCTTATGAATTTAAAACTTTTTCCCACGGTGTAAAAAAAGCCGAACCAACAAAAGGCTTACCCTTTGGCAGTTCGGCATATATTGTTTAAATAACATTTTGCTTTTACCTTCTTACGAAGGCTGCTGATTTATGTGGCTGGCTGCTATATACTCTTATTTAACACATAATAAGTTGCGTGTCTATTAAAAAATTTTATTGTATCTATAAGGTATTTTAATAGGATTTGGAAATCGCTTTTAGGGTAAGAGGAGACAGTATGGAGCCGGAATTTATTGAAAAATTTATTGACATTCCGATTCAGCTTAATTTATATTTTTATCATGTTCGATAAAAGGCTGAAGGGATTATGTTAGCTGCTCCCGGATGGAAATTTTTCCTTAAAGGCCACGGATATGAAAACCGTGGCCTTTTTATTTTAACAACAGGCGCCGAGATCATCCCGGTTATAAAAGTTGACAACAGAATAATCGGGGATGGAATACCCGGCGCTATAACGCGATCACTCACAGATAGATTTAAGCGGTATGTTTTTAAGTAACCTGCTCAAACAAGGAGGATTAACATGGCAAGGATTGGCATATTAACATGTTCCAATGCAACTCAGGACCTCGGATGTTCATCATCAAGTTGTCTGGCGGATTTACGTAAACGCAAAGGAGCATTTTCAAAATATCCACAGGATGAATCTTTAGACCTGATCGGCATTATCAGTTGCCCGGGCTGTCCGACACTGACCGGCCCCGACAAATTACTTCAGCGTATAAGAGGGCTTACTGAATTCAGGGTTGATGCCGTTCATTTTACATATTGCATAAAAGCGCTCTGTCCTTTCAGGAAAATGTATGAAAAGGCATTAAAAGAGGCTTATCCTGATATTGCGATAGTAATCGGCACCCATCAGGAGCGCATTACAGAGCAAAAGTATCGTGAGAGAATCAAAAAGTTATTTTCCAGTAAGAAAAAGACAATGGTAGATTTGATACTGAATAAAGAGTGAGCAGAGAGCCTTTGATTCCGGATATTATTGTTCAGGAGAAATTATTTTGACTAAAAAATTCCACATACATACTTTCGGTTGCCAGATGAACGTCCACGATTCCGAAAAAATGGCCGGGATCTTTTCCGGGAAAGGGCTTGAGGAGACCGGCGGGACGGACAACGCCGATGTGATTGTTCTTAACACCTGCAGCATACGTGAAAAAGCCGAGCAGAAATTCTACAGCGAACTTGGACGTCTGAAGAAGGCCAAGCAAGAGAACCCAAATCTGAAGATCGCGGTTGCCGGCTGCATTGCACAGCAGCAGGGAAATACTATATTTAAAAGATTTCCCTATGTGGATTTTATTTTGGGTCCCGATAATATCGACAGCCTGGAAAGCTGGATAGGGGATAGAAAACAGAGCGCAGAGCACAGAACACAGACAACGGCCTTGAAGTATAATCCCGGATATCACACAAAAACTCTGCCAATAAAGAGGGAAGGGCGGGTGAGGGCATGGGTATCAATTATGTACGGCTGCGATAATTTCTGCGCATACTGCGTTGTTCCTTATACCAGGGGACGGGAAAGGAGCAGGCCGCGGGCAGACATATATAATGAATTTGAATTACTTGCAGAACAGGGATTCAAAGAGATAACACTCCTTGGCCAGAATGTGAATTCCTATGGAAAGAATCTGGCGGAAGATTCGGATTTTCCCGGTCTGCTCGAAAAAATACATAAAATTGACGGCATTCAAAGGATCAGGTTTGTCACCTCACATCCACGGGATTTATCAGGAAAGTTAATAAATGCCATGCGTGATTTACCGAAGGTATGCGAACATTTGCACCTCCCTGTTCAATCCGGTTCAGATAAAATCCTGCATTTAATGAACAGAGGATACACTTTTGAGGATTATAAAAAGAAAATGGATTCTCTCAGGAATAACATTAACAATATTGCCATAACTACTGATATTATAGTTGGTTTTCCAGGTGAGTCGGATAAGGATTTTGAGCTGACTCTCAATGCGCTTTTAGAGATTGAATATGACGGCATTTTCGCTTTTAAGTATTCAAAACGCCCTGGCACAAAGGCGCTTAATTTGCCTGACCACATTGATGAAGCAGTAAAATCAGAGAGGTTGTCGAAAGTACTGCAATTGCAGGAAGCCATTACATTTCAAAAAAATAAAGCGCTTATAGGTAAAACCATGGAGATTTTAGTTGAAGGAGCAAGCGCAAACGATCCGGAAAAGCTCACAGGAAGGACAAAGACCAATAAAATAGTGAATTTTTGTGGGGATGAAAAAGATATCGGTGACCTTGTTAAGGTCGAAATATTGGAAGCAAGACAACATTCGTTGTATGGTGAAACTACTTAGAGTCCGTGTATAAAGTTATACTTATTTGTCATTCCCGCAAGCAAAGCGCGTCGGGAATCCTTTGTAAAGAAACGATTCCGGACAAGCCGGAATGACAGAAAAACAACAATTGTTTGAGTTTATACACAGACTATAGTTAGGGTAAAACATAGTTGCATCGTATAAAAATCTTCTGACTTAGAGGTTTGTCTATTTTAAAATGATAAAAAGCACGAATTTTGACAGGCAAATCTGTTTGGTAAAAAAGAATCGCTCAATTTAGGTAAGAATTTTTTCTGCTTCATGATACCCTCCTCTTTTGGATCAAGGCAACCGTGTTGCCATTATTTTGGACTTCCCATTTTCTTTTTTAACACCGACACAGTCGGCTCGCTCCACATTATGAAACCCAGGGCCGACACTCAATTTTAAGAGTGCCGGCCTTTCTTTATCCTGGGCAGCAATCTCTAATTGCTACAAAACGCAGCTATGATTGTATGATCACCTGTTACATTGGTGAAGGTATATGTCGTTACTGCGCCAACCGACACATCGTCTACTAATACATCTGCTACCTGTGAACCTATATCAGGGATTATTGTGAAGGTCTGGTCACTACCTTCATTTACTGTTACTTCGCCGGATGGAGTGATATTTCCATTTGCCCCGGACACTGCTTTAATTATATAAGTTGTCGTTGCTATTCCTGTCCCGCTCAATCCTGTATAAAGCTTGGGGGTGTCAGGGTCATTGCTCCCTATGCCCAGAACCGCATTCAATGCCCCTTCCTTTGTAGGGCTGAACATTACCTCAACTGTGCAGCTTCCTGACAGCGCTATTGTCGCACCCGAGCAGTTGTCGCTCTGTATGCTGAATTGGTAGGGATTGGTTCCCGTTAGATAGACTGCCCTAATTATAAGGTCCTCTGTGCCGGTATTTGAGATGGTGAATGTCTGGCTTACGGAAGAACCTGCATTTACACTGCCAAAGTCTTTGCTTCCAGGACTTGCTGATATGTCCGGTACTCCGCCTGTTACTCCTTGTTGTATAGCAAATTAAACTAACCCCCCAAGCCGCAAATTAATCAAAATAAGCCAACCCAAAGAATAAGCCATTCAGATTAAAATAACCGGAACAAAGATCAAAGAAAGGAACCCGAAGCAGGGAGAGTTATGTTTGGATGACGAAGAACCTCCACAGCTTCGGGCAAGGTGAATAGTATTGTCGCTTTTTTTCATGTTATGTTTCAAGGAAATAATAAGGCTTGGGCGGAGGTATCCGTTTCCAAGGCCGCCGAATTGTTTAAAAGAAGGATGTAAGAGCCAAAGGCTCT
>DRDE01000260.1 GCA_011040095.1 Nitrospirota bacterium | reverse complement strand
CATCCCATTCTGTATCTCTTTATCATGAACTTGTTAAATCCGGCGCTGAAATAGTAAATGAAGACTCCCGGCCGCAAGCAAACGGGGCATCATCAGGCAAGGGTTTCCAAAAGGGGAATTATAAGGAACATCCGCAAAAACAGCGGGATGCTGAAAAGAATAAAGCGGAACCTGTTATCAAAGATAACGCAGTTTATGAAAAGAGTTGGGAATTGGCTTATACTAATCTGTGCACTGAAATAAAAACAAAACATTATTCACCAAAAACATTGAAGGCATATACCAAGTGGATAAGACAATTCCAGACTTTTTGCCGTATGTGCCTTTGCCGCTTTGCACCTGAATAGTTGCCAAAAACTTAATAAAGAAAAGGTGAAAACATATGACAAACGAAAGCTCTGTAAAAGTAACCGGAACCCCAAAATACAGCAGGGTTATACTGCTGGGAATGGACGGCCTGGACCCAAAGATCGTATCTTCCTTAATGGAACAGGGAGATTTGCCGAATTTTACCAAACTCAGCCGGATGGGCGGCTTCTCTCAATTAGCCACGAGCAATCCTGCCCAGAGCCCGGTGGCATGGGCGTCGATTGCTACGGGTAATAACCCCGGACATCATGGGATTTTTGATTTTCTGGGCCGCAGGATTTCGGACTATATGCCTGAGCTGGCTATATTAAAGATGAACCCCAAAAATGTATTCGGCAAAAGAGAGGCAATGTTTTTGCCTGTGATGCAGGGAAATGCCTTTTGGGACCATACATCCGCCAACAATATCCCGTCAACTATTTTAAAATGGCCGATGACATTTCAGCCGAAACAGAACCGGGCAAAACTATTCTCCGGCCTTGGAGTGCCTGATATTAAAGGCGGTCTCGGAAGATATGCATTTTATACAACTATGGATATTTCCGGAAATGAAGAAGGCGCTGAAAAGGTCATAAAAGTAAAAATAGACGGGAAGAAGATAAAGACGCATGTCTCAGGCCCTAATGTCGCAAAACTCACGGCCAGGGAAGCGGCAAAAGCCGATCTCCATATCAATCTTGCCGGTGAATCGAATATTGAAATAAATATAGACGGCAAATCAGTGACAGTCAATAAGGGCCGGTGGAGTGAGTGGGTTGAGGTGAAATTCAAGCTGGGATTCATGAAGACGACCACGGGGATCGTCAAGTTTTATTTGCATCAGGTCAATCCTGAGTTTGAACTTTATATGACGCCGGTGCAGATAAACCCGAAAGATCCCGCATTTGTGATTTCAAGCCCTGATGAGTATGTACGGGAGCTTGCAAATGAAGTGGGAACTTTCTATACACTCGGCATGCCTGAAGATACAAAGGCCATTGAGGAAGGAAGAACGGATGAAGATGCATTTATTGCCATGTGCGATGAAATTGTGGAAGAGCAGGAAAAAATGCTCTGGTATGAGTTAAATAAATTCAAAGAGGGATTATTAGCTTGCGCCTTCTTTTCAACAGACAGGATACAGCATATTTTCTGGGTAACGAGGGACCCGGCGCATCCCCTCTACGATAAGGCGTATGCTGAAAAATACGGGCATGTAATTGATGATTATTACCGGAAAATGGACAGGATTCTTGGAGAGGTCATGAAAGAGGTTGATGATAAGACTGCGCTGATGGTCTTTTCCGACCACGGTTTTTCCAGCTTCAGAAGGACAGTGCATATTAATTCATGGCTTGTGCAGAATGGACTTATGACATTGACGCAAAAAGCTTCAAAGGACGACAGGGAGGGGGGGGGCCTCTTCCAGTATGTGGACTGGAAGAAAACCCGGGCATATGCCCTCGGGTTCGGCAGCATTTATTTGAATATCAAAGGAAGAGAAAAACACGGCATTGTTGAAGCCGGCCCGGATGCCGGGGCCGTTTCAGACAAAATCGTCAGTGGACTTGTCAAGTTGACAGATCCAAAGGACGGGCAGCCGGCCGTAAAAGATGTTTATAAGCGCAACACTATTTATTCCGGAAGCCGGGCCGATAATGCTCCGGACCTCGTTGTCGGGTTTCAGGACGGTTACAGGTCGTCCTGGCAGACGGCTATCGGGGGGGCGCCGCCTGAGATCATTGAAGATAATCTGAAAAAGTGGAGCGGTGACCATATTATAGACCCCTCAATCGTGCCCGGGATATTGTTGACTAACTTTGGGACAAACAATAATAATCCAAGTCTTATAGATATTGCACCTACTGTTTTATCCTGTTTCGGGATGTCTGCTGAGGATATGGAAGGTAAAACCTTAATATGAATCCATGATGTAAAGAAGGCGCTTTTGTGATGGGCCTATCAGGGGTTCAACATATGACGGAATCCTGCTCACTGCTGTTTTCATTCTTTTTAACAAGATCATTGCCGCTTTTATAAATCTCACATGTTTCAAAATTTTTACTGCATAAATATACTGTTCTCTCAATGTCCTGACTGCTCATTTTCACGCAGTAACAATCATCAAAAGGCTCCTGAATAAAAGGACATAGGCTTTTGTTAGTATTTAGTCTTAACATATAACTCCCTATAAGCAAGAAACAATTTATAGTTAAATCGCAAGATATGTGCCAAAAAAAACAAGAAAATATCAATTGTTATTTTTTGCTTATGAAATATATGGTTATGGGACAAAGAGAGGTAGAATTTAATTTTTAATATCCCTGTAAACCTGATATTGCACAGAGACATGATGTCACAAACATGTGCCATGTCGCACTTTGCCAGCTGCAGCTTAACCCCGGCAAACCAGCGCAATTCTTTTATGCAATAAGCCTTAAAGTAAGCGTTCAGCTATCAGCTATCGGTAAAATAATATTATCGGCAAAAAAGCGGTAAGGTTTCAGAACCATCTATGCTTATAGCCGCTTTGGGGCGCTGATTATTTATTTTAAAGCTGAGAGCCGACCGCTGAAAGCTGATGGCTGAACTATTACCTTTAAACCGTCGTGATTTGAATCACAGATTCTCATCGCCTTTTTTATTTATCCTACATAACTAATGTTGCTCAAAAAAGTAACCCATCCTGTATAATCAGGAGGTATCAAAGCTGCGTGTCCTTTTAAATTTAATAATATTTCAGGATAGCCGCAACAGAGTTTCCCCGGAGTTTATCCACGGAGACAGTCTTTTTTAAACCTAAATTGAGCGATTTTTTAACGAGGCCATTGTCAGGCAAGGCTTTTACGAAAGAAAGCAATCACCTAAGCAGTGTCATTCCGGCTTGTCGGGAATCCTTCTGAAAACAAGGAAAGATTCCCGACAAGCCGGAATGACAAAACAGAAAATCGCTCAATTTAGATTAAAGTTTATAGGAGGATAGTATGCCGAGTAATTTAAAGCATAAACACCTGTATGTCGTATCAATATCCTTATTAATGATTTTTTTAAATACCGCCGCCCTCTTTGCAGGCGATGTCACGCTTTCCTGGGACCCACCTCCAACAAATTCGGATGGAACCCCTCTCACTGACCTGGCAGGTTATAAGCTCTATTATTCTACTGTCTCAGGCAGTTATACCGATATTATAGATGTCGGCAGTGTAACAACTTATCAGGTCACTGATCTGACAGACGGACTCACCTACTATTTTGCCGTTACTGCATATGATACATCACAAAATGAAAGCGACTACTCCAATGAGGTCAGCAAGACTATCGGCACAGCTCCTCCTTCTCCGCCTGAACCTGAAATAACCGTTACCGATTCCGTAACACCAGACAATGACCTTCAGATACCTTTTGTGGATATAACAGAGGGTAATTTATCAGATCAAACGGTTACTGTTAGCAATGCCGGAAATGCAGAGCTTATAATAGGCGATATAGCCCTTGCAAATCCGCTTGCATCCCCATTCAGCATCATCAATGACAACTGTTCAGGGCAGACCGTGGCGCCAACGGCAACCTGTACAACCACTGTTCGATTTTCACCGGCTGCATCGGGCGCATTCAATGACGATTTTGATATCCCATCCAGTGATTCCAATAAAAATACCATAACAGTAACCGTAAGCGGAACAGGCTTAGCGAACAATCCACCGGCCGCTGATACAGGCGGACCATACTCAGGCATTGAGGGGCAGGCAATAACCCTTGACGCTTCAGGCTCAACAGATTCAGACGGAAGCATAACCCTCTATGAATGGGATATAGACAATGACGGAACATATGATTACAGTTCCTCATCAGCGACCCGGAGCCACACCTATGACCAACAGGGGACATACACCATAAACCTGAGAGTTACAGACGACCTCGGCGCAACGGATGAGGCAACTACAACAGCCACTATCTCGGACACATCCCCGACAGCAGACTTCACAGGCTCACCGGCAAACGGTACAGCGCCGCTTACAGTAAACTTCACCGGCAATTCCACAGGCTATGACCAGACCTTAAGCTATGAATGGGATTTTGACAATGACAAGACCATTGATTCAACCATACAGAACCCGTCATATACATACAATACAGCAGGTATATACACCGTGAGACTGACAGTCACGGATTCAGACGGAAGCGCTAATGCCTTATCAAGGACGGATTATATAACCGCAGCACAGCCTGTTTACAGCTTAACGGTTAATATAGACGGCAATGGAACGGTAATAAGCTCACCATCGGGAATCGACTGCCCCGGAGACTGCTCGGATCAATACACATCCGGAGTTATCGTAACCCTGACAGCAGAGCCGCAGACCGGGTATCTCATAGACAACTGGAGTGGTTGCAGCAGCTCAAAAGACAACCGGTGCACGGTAACGATGAATGCCGGCGCTGCGGTAACGGCAACATTTATAACAGATGAAAAAATCCTGAGTTGTGTTGACGCCGGAAGTATAGAGTGTCTTGAGAGAACGGATGGAGGCAGTGACAGCGGCAACCTTGACAGCGATATGCCGAGGGTGGATATAGAGTATGAATTCCGGATAACCCTGAAAGATACATCGGGGGATGCTCCTCAATATATAAAACTTTACATGACTCAAAGGAGCAATCCTGCAGCCGGAGAGTTCTATGCCTACGATATGAGTTGCAGCGGGGACTACAGCACAGGTGGGGTGTGCACATATACAACAAAACTCGGCGCCGCGGCAATTCATAAATTTTACTTTGAGTCAAAGATGTTTAACGGCGCTCTCCTGAGATACCCTGATACGGGATACATCACCGGCCCTGAAGTCCGGCTGCTTACAGGCTACAACATGGTGGGGATGCCGAGAGACATCGGCTATGACATCCTGGACGGCAGCGCGGCGTTTGGAAATGCATTGACATACAGGTGGGATACTGGTCTGGGATATTACACAGATGTAACAACGGCAGAACCCGTAAAAACAGGGGAAGGATATTTTGTCTACAAACAGGAAGCCGAAACCCTGCCTGAACTTGCAGAATATGGGGACATAACGGATACGGAGTTCATATACGAACTCAAACCCGGATGGAACATTATAAGTAATCCCTATGCCGGAAATGTAAGGCTTTCAGATATCAAAGTCATAAAAGGAAGCGATGCCGGGGTGACCTGGACAGAGGCGGCATCAAACGGCTGGTTGACAAATGCAATTTATTATTTCAACGGCTCAGACTGGGGAAATACATACGGTTT
>DRDE01000259.1 GCA_011040095.1 Nitrospirota bacterium | reverse complement strand
GCCCTGTTCAGGGCGAAAACCTCAAGGGGCATGGGGCAGATGCAGAATGAATGGGCTGAACTTTTCAGGTTCAGGCGCACAATTGAAAATCATTTTGGAAAAGGAAACTATAAAATAGAATTTGTAGATCATCATCTTTCCCATGCCGCATCCGCTTTTTTATCCTCTCCTTTTGAGAGGGCGGCTGTGTTGACTGTTGACGGAGCGGGCGAGGCAGATACGACAGTACTATGGATCGGTGATGGAACAAGCATTAAAAAACTTGAATCAATCAGGCTGCCGTATTCTCTCGGACAGTTTTATTCTGCTGTAACGGCCTTTCTTGGTTTCAAGGTTCAGTCGGACGAATATAAGGTAATGGGGCTTGCAGCTTATGGAGAGCCTGTATATGCAGATTATCTCGGGAAGAACGTTATAAAGCTTCTTTCCAATGGTCTTTTTAAAATAGACCCTTATTTTGTAGATTATCATCTTGCGCGGGACGGTGTGTTTTGCAAAACGGCTATTGATGTATTTGGAGAGCCGAGAAAAAAAGGAGAGGAAGTTACAAAACGGCACACGGATATTGCCGCCAGCGCGCAGGCAGTTGTTGAAGATGCTATCTTTCATGTGGTTAATCACTTATGCAAAATAACAAAACTGGATAAGTTATGCATGGCCGGGGGGGTTGCCTTTAATTGTGTCGCTAATGGAAAATTGTTCAAGAAAACATCTGTAAAAGATGTTTTCATACAACCTGCCGCCGGGGATGCAGGTTGTGCATTAGGTTCCGCATTATATCTCGAACATAAAAATACGGGAAGAGAGAGGCAAATTAATTTAAATAATAATGCTTACCTGGGTCCGTCATTCAGTTCATCAGACGCTGAAAAGGCATTAAAGGATATGAATATCCCATATGAAAAACTTCCTGAAGATATACTCTTCAGCAGAACTGCCGGGGAACTTGCCGACGGCAAACTGGTCTGCTGGTTCCAGGGAAAGATGGAGTGGGGGCCAAGGGCGCTGGGAGCAAGAAGCTTGCTTGCAGACCCCAGAAGGGCTGAAATGAAGGATATAATTAATGAGAAGGTTAAACAACGGGAACAATTCAGGCCATTTGCGCCGTCCATTCTATCTGAGCATGCTCACGAGATTTTTGAGTATTATCATAATTCTCCATTCATGATTTTCACATTCCCTGTAAAGAACAGTATGGCGGATAAAATACCGGCAGTGGTGCATATTGACAAGACGGCAAGACCCCAGGCTGTATTTAAAGAGACTAATCCCGGGTATTGGAATTTGATAAATGAATTCTACAAAATTACAGGTATTCCATTGCTTCTCAATACATCGTTCAATGTCCAGGAGCCTATAGTATGTACGCCTATGGATGCAATAACCACTTTTCTGAATACAAAGGTGGATTATTTAATCCTTGAAGACTGTATGGCCGCATTGCCAACGTAGTCATCTTTCAATAAAATCCTGCAAATGTGAAATTGCGGCCTGTTTTTTACTGATTGATACCAGGCTGAGAGGTGAGGACAGAAGGGGCGTTGAATAAGACCCCTTCTGTCCAGTATCTTGATCCCAGGTTTTTTAGACGGTCACGCGAAGGCGATTATCATAGATATCCTTTGTTACCTCGGGGTTGTTGTTCAGATATTCACGGTGTGCGTAGATGTCTTTTTTGACATTGGGATGATTGTTCAGATACTTGCGCTCTGCGTGGATGTCTTTCTTGACATCGGGATGATTGTTCAGATACTTGCGGTTTGCATGGATAGCCTTTGTGTCATTGGGGTTATTATTTAACCACTGACGGTGTTTGTAGATGTCCTTTGAGTCAACGGGATTATTATTTAACCACTGGCGGTGTTTATTGATGTCTTTTGAGACATCGGGATTATTTTTCAGGTAATCCCGGTTTTCATATGCTGCCTTTGCCACCTGGGAATTGGGGGCCATACAGTTTCCAACTGTACCGATACTCATTTTGAACCTCCTTTGCAATTTTTAATTTCAATTGATAATAAACTTCAATTATGAAACATACTTTAATCACCTCCTTTTTACACGAAGTCACTTTTTGATTTTTAAAAGCAATAATAATGCCAATATAGATACATTCGTAAAAAGTCGTCATACCCGCGAAAGCGGGTATCCAGGAAACATGTAACTACCTGAAAAGACTGGATTCCCGTTTTCACGGGAATGACAAAAAACTGCTTTTCAGGATTTATTACGAGTTTATCAATATAAACTTAATACATAATGTAATGATAATTTGCGGGTAATTTTTGCTCGGTCCGGGAAAGAAATTCACAGATGGTATATATAGTAAAGCAGCCGTTCACAGTTATCAGTTTACGGTTCACGGTTTTTCAACGGGTTACCGATAATTAACGTAATTGCCAATTTGCTTCAGTCAAACAGATAGCCGTATTTTTTTATATATATTTCGGGTAGAGAGGCGGGGAACATTATGAATTACTTGCAGTTTGACAGGGTAATTACTCTTGCATCAAAGGACACAAAAAAAGGAGCGAGAATTGTTGCAAAGGTCTTCTATCGCATATTGAGAAAAAACGGTTTCTCGGAGAATCAAATTATTGATATTGCCACAAACATACTCTCCTGTTTGACTGAAAGCCTGAAAGGTTATGAGAAGAAGATAGAGAAAACACGTAAAGAAGAAAATGAGGGGATGTGATGCTGGAATTTTAAAAAGACTTGTAAATCTTGAAAATAAAGGAGGGAGCGAAGTGATGAAAAAAATAAAGAAAATCGCCTTGATTATTGCCATAGGATTAGTGAGCTTAGCCATGAGCCATGTGGAGGCATATTCACAGGAGAGGCCGGAGTATTTACCGGGAGAGCTTCTTGTAAAGTTCCGGGAGGGTGTTTCAGGTGATGAGATAAAAAGCTTGATAGCCGGCAATGGAGCCGGGGTTGTTAAACGGATAGGTTTAATAGACGTCTATCACCTGAAGCTGCCGTCATCTTTAAGCGTTCAACAGGCGCTCACACTGTATCGGAACAGCCCTCTGGTGAAATATGCAGAACCGAATTATCTGCGATATCCTGATGTCACACCCAATGATCCGAGATATTCCGAAATGTGGGGATTAAATAACACCGGTCAAACAGGAGGGACTGCCGATGCTGATATTGATGCCCCGGAGGCATGGAATATAACCACAGGAGACCCTGATGTAGTGGTGGCCGTGATTGACTCGGGAATGGACTTGAACCATGAGGACCTTGCAGCCAATCTCTACACAAACCCGGGAGAGATACCCGGCAATGGAATAGACGATGACGGCAATGGTTATTATAGATGATGTAAACGGCTGGGACTTTGCCTGGGATGACAATGACCCTTCAGACACCGATGCCATATGCGGCGGGCATGGAACGCATACCTCGGGAACAATCGGGGCAGTGGGAGACAATGGTATCGGGGTGACAGGCATTAACTGGGATGTCCGGATCATGCCGCTTAAGATATTCAGGAAGTATCTTCTCATATTCTGTTCAGCCTCATCTTCAGATATTATCAGCGCCATAGAGTACGCATCTATGATGGGTGTGCGTGTTTCCAATAATAGTTACGGGAGCACCTCATATAGCCAGGCAGAGTACGATGCTATCCAGGCATCAAGAAGTGTTTTTGTTGCCGCCGCGGGAAATGATGGCGCAAATACGGACGTAAGTCCCCAGTATCCTTCAGCTTATGGTCTGGATAACATTATTTCAGTGGCGGCTGCGGATGATGATGATTTACTCGCCTCTTTTTCCAACTATGGAACGGCCTCCGTAGATTTAGCCGCCCCGGGTGTCGGCATCCTCAGTACGCTTCCCGGAGATACTTACGACCTATATGACGGCACGTCGATGGCCAGCCCTCACGTAGTGGGCGTGGCGGGCCTGCTCCTGTCTCAGGACCCTTCATTGACAGTAAACGAGATGAAGTGGAGAATACTGAACGGGGCCGACCCTAAGGGGCTTCCTGTCCTGACAGAGGGCAGGCTGAATGCGGACAACTCACTCGGTTTCGGGCTTGCCTTGCCCGATGTTACGGTAATACTGACACCATTGGGGCCAACCACGGTCTCCCAGGGCGACACCATTAATTACAATATAGCGCTTACAAATAACACAGCCTTTTCTGAAACCGTAGAAGCCAGGGTATTTGTACAATTACCCGACGGCAGTATTGTTGATCTGGAAGGGCCCGGAACCTTTACGGTCCCAGGAGGAGGAACTATAGACCAGGATTTTTCAAAGGTGGTTCCGGCAGGTGTCGACACCGGCGTCTATACTCTCTTTGGACAGGTTCAGAGCGCAGACAGTTTCGATGAAGACCCGGTGGATTATGAGGTTGCGCCATAAATAAAATAACCCGCTGAGAGGAGTGCGTTCGTTTTCCGAGCGCAAACTTCCGAGGGACTTTCTCCCTATCCAAAAACAGGCTAAAAACCAATTGACAGCTTATTTTATTAAGGAGTATACTTCTCTTTATAACAGGGTGGCTCTTAATCATGATTTTTAAGGTGAAGAGTGAAGAAGTTTTAAATTATCAGTGATTTTTAAAATCAGGAGGAGATGTGCAATGGATGAAGAACATGAAAGAAAATAATGTCGTCTGGCATAATTCAACGGTAACGAGACAAAGACGCGAGGCACAAAACGGACATAATAGTATAATTCTCTGGTTTACAGGGTTGTCAGGCGCAGGAAAATCGACGCTTGCGCATGCCGTTGAAGAAGAACTGCACAGCATGGGTTGTAAAACTTTTGTTTTTGATGGAGACAATGTCCGTCACGGATTAAACAGCGATCTGGGTTTTTCAAAGGAAGACCGCAGCGAGAATATAAGGCGTATCGGTGAGATGTGCAGACTTTTTATTGAAGCGGGCGTCATTGCCCTTACGGCCTTTATTTCCCCCTTTCAAAAAGACAGGGACATAGTTCGTAATATGGTCAAGGATGGTGATTTTATAGAAATATATTGTGACTGCAGCATTGAAACCTGTGAAAAGAGGGATGTGAAAGGCGCTTACGCAAAGGCAAGGAAAGGAGATATCCCCGAGTTTACCGGTATTTCTTCACCATATGAAAAACCTGAAAACCCGGAGTTGATTATTAATACAGGGGATACATCACTCGCAGAATCCGTGGGAAAAGTGATTGAGTACCTGAAAGATAAGATTTATTGAATAACCTTAAAACACGGAAAAGGAGAGAAAAACATGAAGAAAATTGTTTTGGTAAGTTTGTTTATGTTAAGTGTGTTTTTTTATATGTCGGATGTTTCTTACGGAGTTCCTGCCGCACCTGCTGTCTATGAATTCACACAGCCGGACGGGACAGTGATTTCCGTACGCCAATGGGGTGATAAATGGTTGCATGGCTGGGAGACAGCGGACGGCTACTCTGTTATACGTGATAAGAATACGGGAAACTGGACTTATGCTGAAACAGATGCTGACGGCAGGCTCGTAAGTTCAGCAAGAATCGTCGGCAAATTCATAGATACAGACAATTTGCAGAAGCATCTCAGACCAACAGGAAATGCCCTCCTGGAAATTCTCAATATAAGGCCGGCAGCGCTGTCTGCAGGTGACAGGGTGGTTCCGCCTTCAGGCACGGCAAACATCCCGGTATTGCTTATTAACTTTAATGATACGAGTCCGGCATATTCTGTTTCGGACTTTGATACCCTTCTTTTCGGCACAGGCAACAACAGCATGAAGGACTACTATGAAGAGGTCTCTTACGGAGCATTCAGCGTATCGGCGGGTCCAAGCGGTATTGCGGGCTGGATATCGGCGGCAAACACTCACGATTATTATGGTCAGAATGACAGATTTGGATTTGATAAGTGGCCGGGCACCCTTGTCAGGGAGGCCGTGGCAGCGGCAGATGGCGCATTTGACTTTGCCCCTTATGATCAGGACGGGGACTGTTATGTGGATGTGGTGAATATAATCCACCAGGGCTCCGGTGAGGAAGCCGGCGGGCCTGCAACGGATATCTGGTCGCATAGCTGGGATCTGAACAGCGCCTATTTTTTCAGATACAGTGACGGCGGGGAATATGTAACAAACGACGTATGCCCGGCAGGAGGTTTTATCAAGGTTAATGACTATGTTATACAGCCCGAGACCCTGTGGAATGAGCAGCAGACTATGGGTGTCTTTGCTCACGAATACGGCCATGCACTCGGTCTTCCTGATCTCTATGATACGGACTATAGCTCCGAAGGTATAGGAGAATGGGGATTGATGGCTGCAGGTTCATGGAACTATGTGAGTTTTCCCGGAGACAGACCTTCTCATTTATCGGCATGGAGCAAATACTTTCTTGGCTGGGTTACCCCGACACAGGTTACCGGGACACTGACCGCTGAACCCATTCAGCAGGCATCTGCCAGTGCGGATGTATACCGGTTTCTCTCCGGCAGTCCATCAACCGGCGGGGAATATTTCCTTGTTGAGAACCGGCAGCGCACCGGATTTGATGCCGGGCTTCCGGGAGACGGCCTTTTGATATGGCATATCGATGAAAGCCGGACAAATAACAATAAGGAATGTTATCCACCTGCCGACTGTACAGACATCCATTACCGGGTTTCCGTGGAACAGGCGGATGGCGAGTGGGATATTGAAAAGGGCATTAACAGCGGTGATAACGGAGATCCATTCCCAGGGTCTGCGGTAAATATGTTTTTTACCGGCGCTACGAGTCCAAACAGTTATCTATATAACAATACCCCAAGCAATGTCAGTGTCACAGACATAAGCTCTTCAGGGGCGACAATGAATGCTACACTCAGCATTGAGCCTCCCATCACCCTTTTGATCACACCGCCGTTGATTACAACAGTTGCTCCGGGAGATGTTTTAGGGCCAATCACTGTAACGGCAACCAATAATACGGCTTCATACTATCCATTTAATGTTTTCCGGTATGTAATCATGCCGGACAGCGCAATAAAATGGCGGGGACCGGTATCTGCAGGTCTTTCCGGAGATCAAACGGTTGCAAAAGAGGAGTCACTCGTAATTCCTGCAGGGGCTAATGACGGATACTATACATACGGTGTTATGCTGACTGATACTATCGGCAATGAGATTGCCAATGACTCTTTTGATTTTACGATTGCCAATGACTTGCTTTGATTCCATCGCGTATTGATTAGTTGTTTGAATTCTAAAGAGGGGAGATAACCTGATTATCTCCCCTCTTTATTTCCGAAACCTCACCCCTTTAGTTTATGCCCATGCCGGGTGTACACAAAACAATGGAGCGGGATGCGGAACAGCAGTGATCTTTTCAATTGAAACGAATTGTGGGAAGACGTGGGGACGAGCTTGAGTAATCGCGCTAACGGACAGAGTGATTGGAAATATTGGTGATCGTAATCCAAAAGAAGGGAGGGTGGATAATTTTTGTATTGATGTATTAAAGTTTAAAAAGTGAAGGGAATCACCAGACAAACTCAAAATCTTTAATAGTTCACCTACAGGAAAATGTTTAGCAAGAATTCAGGAGTCAGGAGTCAGAATGAAAAGAGAAAGAGCTAAACAGTTTCAAGATTTGATAGTATGGCAAAAATCGCATCAATTATAAGAAATAAGTAAATTGTTAGAGACATATTCCAGAGCAATTCCGGATTCTGGCTACTGACTCCTGAATTCTTCACCGGGTATCTTAGATACCAGGTGAACTATTACGCAAGTCCTAAATCAGAATATGCAGAATAAAGTCTGCATGAACATTATGTTTCAGATTTCCTCCCAAAGACGCCTGTCTGGCAATAGCCTGAAACTTCATCCCCCCCGGATTGCAGGTTTATTTTTTTTGGGTTTAAATTTCAGGCATTTTGTTCCGGAAGATTTGTAGACAACAGTAGAAGGCATCTGTTTTGATTTGAAATTCATGGCCCTGCACCCCTTGGGGAATTTCCTGTCCCAGGTGATATAAAGGTGAGCGCAGTTAAAACAGTTGATTCTTTCTTTTTTCATTAAATTATTTATGGAGGATACAGGTATTTCAATAAGAATATGTTCTTTTAACTCATTAATTAAAGGACTTCTGATATCAACGGTTCTTTCATTTTTATTTTACACCGGCATATCATTTGTTTATAATTATCTGCTCGAATCCATTGTATCACTAATCAGCCTCACAATTCTTTGCTTCCTGATATTCTGGATAAACATTAAATACGACGAAATTTCCGATCGCATTGATGTTTTTTCTAAAACCATCGCTTTTGATTTTCAGTACAGTCAGCCGAAATTTTTCAATTTATTACGCTTCATCAGACCACTGAATCCTTATATCGGCGCGCTCGGGACAATCCTGGCGCTTTTATTTGTATTCCTGGCTGTTCCCGCCCTGATTATTTACCTGCTAATTCATCCGGGCGCCCCTGGAACATCACTGAAAACAGGGGCCTTTTTCATGAGCGCCGGAACAGGCGCATTATATTATTTTTCCAATAAAGATAAATTCCCGTTATCTGCGGATAAGGTCATGTTCTTTACAGGAATCCTGCTCGGACCAGTGGGAGTGTTTGAAATTATTTCATAACCTTTCAGTCCGGTTAATCCCTTATCCCGTGAGCGAGAGCTATTACGTATATATTTTCCGGGCCGGCCTTTTTTAACACCCTGGAACATTCGCGAACTGTGGCGCCTGTTGTAATTACGTCATCTACAAGTAAAATGCTTTTCCCTTCAATAAGTCTTTTGTTTTGTATTCCGAATGCCTTTCTGACATTCCTGCGCCTGTCTCCGGCATTCAGCCCCACCTGGGGCGCTGTGTCCCTGGTTTTAATGAGACAATCGATAACCAGGGATATCCCGGCGTTCTTTGCCATATATTTTGCAAGAAGGGCGGACTGGTTGAACTCCCTTTGCCTGAGGCGTTTTTTATAAAGCGGCACCGGTAAAACCGCATCAACCCTGGGAATCCGGACCTGCAGGATAAGCTCGGACAGAGGTTTTGATAGTCTTTTTATTTTGTGATATTTCAGCAGGTGTATCGCCTTTTTTAATGCACCGTCATAGAGGCCGAAACTCCCGGCAAATTTATATGCAGGTTCATCTTCAATACACTCTCCGCATTCGATTGATACATCAGAGACAAGAGGGAGACCGCATTTCCGGCATTGCGGGCCGCTGTACGGCAGGATTGACTGCCAGCATACCGGGCATATGGGGGCTGTTTTATGATCTGTTGACGGTTCCCGGCAGACAGGGCAGGATTCAGGAAATAACGTATTCAGGAATTGATTGAGCATGAAAACACAAAATTAAAGATTAAAAATCAAAGATCAAAATTATGGAAGGGGAATTTATTCAGAAAATAAAACTCTTCCATTTTGATTTTTTATTTTTCTATAAGGCTCTCCCCTGTCATCTCTTCCGGTTTTTTGATTCCCATCAGTTCCAGTATGGTCGGCGCTACGTCTGCAAGGATTCCGTTGTCCCGCAGTCGGACGCCTTTTTTCAGCAGGATAAACGGCACGGGATTTGTGGTGTGCGCCGTGTGCGCATGATCGTTGTCATACATCTTTTCACAGTTCCCATGGTCTGCTGTTATGATAGTTAAACCGTCGAGGGTTTTAATTTTCCCGACAATTCGTTCAAGGCACTTGTCAATTGTCTCACAGGCCTTTACCGCAGCTTCCATGATTCCCGTATGACCGACCATATCCGGGTTGGCAAAATTCAACAGGATGAAATCATAATCAATCTTATCCATCGTGTTTAGCAGTTCATCCGTCACCGCATATGCGCTCATCTCGGGTTTCAGGTCATATGTGGGCACATCTTTCGGAGAAGGGATAAGTCGCCTATCCTCCCCTGAGAAAGATTTTTCTTCGCCACCGTTGAAGAAATAGGTTACATGCGCGTATTTCTCCGTCTCTGCTATTCTGAGTTGTTTCAGGTTGTTCCGGCTCAGGACTTCACCGAGGATATTGTTCAGCTTAAGCGGCGGAAAAGCAGAGGGAAAAGGGAAATCCTCCTCGTAAAGGGTCATCGTAACATAGGAACTCAGGGCCGGAACTCTTTCTCTTTCAAAGCCTTTGAAATCCCGGCCGGTTAATGCTGTTGTCAGCTCTCTTGCCCTGTCGGCCCGGAAGTTGAAGAATATTACGGAGTCATTACCCTGTATTCTTCCAATCGGCCCGGAATCGCCGCATACGACACAGGGTTTGATAAACTCATCGGTTTCATTAATCTCATAGCTTTCCTGCACGGCCTGCAGAGCCGACTGAATTTTCTTGCCCTCTCCATGGACGAGTGCGCGGTATGCCTTTTCCACCCTGTCCCAGCGTTTGTCCCTGTCCATCGCCCAGTATCTGCCCGTTACAGTCGCTATTTTTACAGAGGGTTTATTTTCTATGAAAGATTTCAGTTCTTTAATATAATGGATTCCGGATTCAGGAGGCGTGTCCCTGCCGTCCATAAATGCATGGATAAATATTTTTTTAACCCCTGAGGCTGACGCCAGATTAATTAATGCATACAAATGCTTAATATGGCTGTGCACCCCTCCATCGGATACAAGGCCGAGGAGATGAAGGGCGCTGTTGTTTTCAATAGCCGCATTCACGGCATTGACCAGAGCCGGGTTTTTCGTAAAATCACTCTCTCTTATAGCCTTATTTATCCTTGCATAGTCCTGGTATACTATTCTGCCTGCCCCCAGGTTCAGGTGTCCTACTTCAGAGTTGCCCATTTGCCCTTGCGGCAGGCCGACCGCCTCACCGGAACATTTAATGGCAGTATGAGGGTATTCCCTCAGGAGATTTTTATAAAAAGGAATATTTGCCTGCTCCTGTGCATCTTCTTCAGGGTTCTTGCCTATCCCCCATCCGTCAAGGACAATAAGTAAAAGAGGTTTCATTTTGATAACCATACCTTTCTTATCTTAAATCTTCTGCATTTTTCCCCTTGATTATCCTGTGCTGTATAGAAGAATTATATGAATTGTTGTTTTACAATGCAAGTTTTGTTTGAGGAAGCTGCAATCCTGCCCTGATTCCCGGCTTGTTTTCCATGAAATGTGTTTTTGGATTTCCCCCGGGTTCATGGTTTTGCCCGGTCTGCTGAAGGGGAGCAGGTCTTATAAGTAATCATTATGAGCTTATAAGTCAGTGGTGTTCCCTCAGGTTTGCAAGTTAACATTATTTATAGCGTTATAAACAACTTATCCCTAATATTTATTTCTAATTTCTTGAATTTGTACAAATAGTGCATCTCTCAGCAAGGTGCCTGCAAGCACAGATGATTCTGAAACCTTAGTGCTTTTTTGTCGATACTATTATCTTGTTGATAGCTGAAGGCTTATAAATATCGTTACTTTTAGCCGGACACTTCTTACATATTTACATAAAACACAATCTTGTCAACCTTAAAAATGGGAGTACAGGAAAGGAGGTTTCATAATGAAAGCAAGCCACAGAAGTATAATGACGGCAGTATTTGCGGTGTTGCTGGCGCTGTCTTTAGCCGCATGCGGCGCTACGACTAATGACAACATTCCGGGAGCGGAGAATCAAGTTGAAGCAAGCGGAGGCATGGGTGGTGGACATCACGGCGGTGACGGTGATGAGGGCCGTATAGCGGTTATCGGGGATTATTCAGGATCCGAAATTGCCGATTTCCTGACCGACAGGGGGCTGGACGTGGACAATTTCCCGAATTACGGTGACTCAATTACTCCGTATATTTCCGGTGATTATGTTGTCTGGGAGGATAAACGGGACGGAAACTCTGAAATCTATGCCTACCGGATATCGACCGGTGAGGAGTTTTCCATTAATTCTTCAGGATTATACCCTAAGGTTAACGATGATTACATTTTCTGGTACGAGCGCAGTCATATATATGCCTACCGGATCTCAACGGATGAGAGACTTGTCATAGGGAATGGATTGAGTGAATATGCTGTTGGCGGCGACTATGTGGTCTGGACGGATAATCCTGACCTCTATGCGTACAGACTGTCAACGGGTGAGGAGTTTCTTGTCTCCAGCACCAGCAATAATGATAATGTTATGCGATCTCCCGTGATTGACGGTGACTACATCAGCTATACGGAATATTCTGCAAATCCGTATAGCTGCTGCTACTCTTACGTCTATGCCTACAGGATATCAACGGGTGAGGAGATTAAGGTTTCTAATAGTGACAGCGCTTACAACCCCCGGATTGATGGTGACTACATTGTCTGGGAAGATGACCGGAGCGGAAACTATGATATCTATGCCTACGAGATATCAACGGGGGAGGAGTTTGCGGTCACCACTGCTGATAATGATCAAACCGACCCACAGATTGACGGTGACTACATTGTCTGGCAGGATTACCGGAACGGGAACTATGACATCTATGCTTACCGTATATCAACGGGTGAGGAGTTTGCGGTCACCACTGCTGATAATGATCAAACCGTTCCACAGATTGACGGTGACTACATTGTCTGGGAGGATTACCGGGACGGAAACTATGACATCTATGCTTACCGTATATCAACGGGGGAGGAGTTTGCGGTTACCACTGCTGATAATGATCAAACCGACCCACAGATTGACGGTGACTACATTGTCTGGCAGGATTACCGGAACGGCAGCTTTTTCGACATCTACCTCTCTTCCACTGATCTGAGTGTTTCGGAACAGAAGATTACTAAGGGAAAAGAGCAGTTTGACACTGCCGATGTTGAAAACTACAGCATGATCCTGTTCGGAAGTGAATTGTTGTCGCAGGACTATGTCCTTTCAATATTTGATGCAGCGGACGCTGCCGGTGTGAACATGCTGGGCATTGGAATTTTTAGAGAGTCTGATTATGGTTCTGGCCCTCAAAATCCCCTGGGTTCTATCCTTGCCGATGACGGACGGTTCGGCCTATCCTATGATTATGATTCTATTAACTACCCGACTGAGATTAATGTTACTGCAGACAGTACCGGCCATCCCATCTTCAACGGGATTGACACGTCGAGCACGATCAGTGTTGACAGCAGCAGGAGCGGCGGGTTGACGGTGTATTTCACCGACCGGACGGACCCGGACAGCCCTGCCGACTGGACAGTGCTGGCAACAATGCAAACCAGCATTGACTATTTCGGAGACCCTGCTATTGTTGAGTTCAGCACGCCGAACGGGACAAAGGTGATCCTGGACGGCGCCAGTTCTGCATATGAAAATTCCTGGACAGATGAAAGGTGGTGCCTGCTGTATAATGAAGTAGTGTACCTGATGGATTAGTTCTCGGTATACTGATGGTATTTAAAAAGCGGCCGGAAATATTTCCGGCCGCTTTTTTATGAGCTGCACACGAATCCTGTGTAACAGGGTTATCTGACCAGCATCTCAAGCAGCGCCTTCTGGGTATGCAGCCTGTTCTCCGCCTGGTCTATTACAACACTCTGTGGAGAGTCGATCACATCGTCGGTTATCTCTTCCCCCCTGTGTGCGGGCAGGCAGTGCATAACGATTGCATCGGGTTTTGCAAGACACAGGAGGTCCAGGTTTATCTGATATTTTTTAAATATCTTTTTTCTTCTCTCTACTTCTCTTTCCTGGCCCATGCTTATCCATGTGTCTGTATAAAGCACATCCGCATCTTTTACAGCTTCCCGGGGATCTGTAATGATTTTGACTTTGCCGCCCCCGGAGAGGACTTTTTCATATATCTTTTTGTCGGGTTCATATCCCTGGGGACATGCAAGAACCAGGTCTATGCCGGTCAGGAGCGCTGCCTCCAATAATGAATTGGCAACATTATTGCCGTCGCCGACATAAGCAAGACGCACATCCCCGAGTCCGCCTTTTTTTTCTTTTACAGTCAACATGTCTGCAAGGGCCTGGCAGGGATGGTGCAAGTCGGTCAGGCCGTTGATTACAGGGATTGCGGCATTGTCGGCAAGTTTTTCAATCGTGCTGTGGGCATAGGTCCTGATGACAATCCCGTGCAGATATCTTGCGAGCACTCTCGCCGTATCTTCAATGGTCTCGCCTCTTCCGAGCTGCATATCCTTTGTATTGATGTATATTGCCTGTGCCCCGAGCTGGTAAATGCCTGTCTGGAACGAGATTCTTGTCCTTGTTGAGGTCTTGTCAAACATCAGCCCTATGCTTTTCCCTATGAGGGGACAGTCGGAGCCGGCTTTTCCTGATTTAAATTCAGACGCCCTTTCAAGAAGCGCTTGCATCTCTTCTTGTGACAAATCCAGTAATGTGAGAAAATCCTTTTTCATTTTGTCCCTTTGCTGCTTTGTGCCTCTGTGCCTGTTTAGCATTTTATTGCAACAGCCTCTCAAAGATGTCCTCAAGAACATCCATGAGATGGTCGATTTCCTTTTCAACAACAATCAGCGGCGGGGTGAACCGCAGCACATTGCCGCTTGTGCAATTTATAAGCACCCCCCGCTTGGCGCATGCCTCAACTATCGGGCCCCCTGTTTTTGTCAATTCCAGTCCGAGCATAAGACCCAATCCCCTTACATCAATTATGCCTGATGGAAATTCTTTCTTCAGTGTTTCAAGTTTATCAAAAAAATACTTTCCTGTGCGGCGGCAATTGTCAAGCAGAAAACCATCCTCAAGCAATGTATTTATTGTCGCTTCCGCTGCAGCGCATGCGAGGGGGTTTCCACCAAAGGTTGAGGCATGGGAGCCGTGCTGGAACGCCGCCGCTACAGCCTCTTTTGCAAGTACGGCGCCTATTGCAACACCTCCTCCAAGTCCTTTTGCAAGAGTAATTATATCAGGCTTTATGTTGAAATGCTCATACGCTAAAAATTTTCCGGTTCTTCCCATCCCTGTCTGGATTTCATCAAGGATAAGCAAGAGCCTGTTTTCATCACATATCCTGCGGACCCCTCTCAAATAATCTTCCGAAGGCATCCTGATCCCGCCTTCACCCTGGATCGGTTCAAGCAATACGGCGCATGTATGATCCGTTACAGACTCTTTGAGGGCATTGATATCATTGAATGGAACATGTTTGAACCCGGGAACCAGCGGCTCAAATCCCTTCCTGATCTTTTCCTGTCCCGTAGCGCTTAAGGCGGCAAGTGTCCTGCCGTGGAAAGAGCCGTGGGCGCTTATGATCTCATATTTATCATGCGGGGCATGATCTTTTGCATATTTTCGCGCAAGCTTGATGGCCCCTTCAATTGCCTCCGCGCCTGAATTGCAAAAAAACGCCTTGTCCGCGCATGAGTTCTCGACCAGCAGTTTTGCAAGCCTGATCTGGGGTTCGATGTGGTAAAGATTGGACACATGCAGAAGCCTCTGCGCCTGTTTCTGTATTGCTATCACAACCCTGGGGTGGCAGTGGCCGAGACAGTTGACCGCGATTCCCCCGACAAAATCGAGATACTCTTTTCCATCAGAGCCCCAGACCTTCATGCCCCTGCCTTTCCTCAGGACAATGGGGAAGCGGTTGTAGGTGTTCATTAAATATTTTTTTGAATCATCTATAAATTTTTTATCCATTGCCTGAAAATATAACATAAATCGTTAAGATTCAGCCACTAAGGGCCCGATCAAAAATAAAATGTTATTCTTTGCGCCAGGGTTTGTGGTTGGATTTGGTTGGCCCGATTGAGCAAACCCGCAGGAATAACAGGTTATTTTGAGGATTTTGTACTTGAAGTTAATCTTACAGTCTTTTTCTTTCACACTTTTGAACTTTTGCACTTCTACGCTGTATTCTTTATTATTATATGACATGAACAGAATGTGCGTTAAGAAATATGTCGTGATGTTTACTGTGGCATTCACATTCGCAATGCTGCCGCTGTCATATCCCTCTGCCGCTGATTTTGGCGAATGGCTGTCTGGACTGAAAGCCGAAGCCAAGGCCAAAGGCATATCCGAGGCAACGCTTGACACGGCATTTGCCGGGGTGCAACCGATTCAGCGAATAATCAAACTTGACCGCAATCAACCCGAGTTCAAAAAGGACTATTGGAGTTACATTAAAATGACGGTCACAAAATCCCGGATAAAAAAGGCGCGCCAACTGCTTATAAAACACAGGGCGCTCCTTGAAGAGATCAGAAACCGTTACGGCGTACAGCCGCGTTTCCTGGTTGCAATATGGGGCATGGAGACAAATTTCGGAACATATCAGGGAAATTTTCCGGTTATAGGCTCCCTGGCGACCCTTGCGTATGATACGAGAAGGAGCGGTTTTTTTCGCGCAGAGCTTTTAAATGCATTGAAAATTCTCGATGAAGGGCATATCGATGTCTCAGACATGCAGGGTTCATGGGCCGGCGCTATGGGACAACTCCAGTTTATGCCTTCAACCTTTGTCAGCTTTGCGGTTGATGGGGACAAAGACGGCCGCAAGGATATCTGGCGCAGCCTTCCTGATGTGTTTGCCTCTGCAGCTAATTATCTTTCCAAATATAACTGGCAGGCTAACAGGACCTGGGGAAGGGAAGTGCGGCTGCCTTCGGATTTTAATCGGAAACTGGTTGGACTGGGGACAAAAAAGCCGCTCTCTGAATGGCAAAAAATGGGGATACGCCGGCTCACCGGCCGGGACCTGCCTGAAGTTGATATTGAAGCCTCGCTTATTATGCCTTCCGGCAGCAACGGTCCCGCGTTCCTGGTTTACCGGAACTACCGGGCAATTTATCGCTGGAATCCATCGCATCTTTATACCCTGGCCGTATGCCGCCTGTCCGACAGGATTACGGAATAAAACATCCTTTTGTATTGAGAGGCCATAATGATTAAGAAAGCATTGTTAATAAATATTCTTGCCTTATTTTTAATGTCAACAATTACAGAAGGGGCAAACTGGTTGTATTTTATTGAAAACGAAAGAGGAGACAAATTTTATATTGATATGGAGAGTATCAGGCATACGTCACGCGATACTATCCGGGTATTAAAAAAAGTAGAACCGGGGAACTCATCGAAAATATCTTCTCTTGTAAGCGACATAGAACTGGATTGCAAAGGGTGTAACCCGCCTCCCGCTCTGGAAAAACTATCATTCACAGAGCAAAATAAGGTAGACTCCCCCTTGCAAACAATTCAACCATGAACAGATGTTCACAAATTGAAGAAGGAGTCTACCGAAGCATATGATAACCGAAAAAGCCGCCGGCATCAAGGAACAGGAAATACAGGATTACGCCAATACAGTCATCTCGATAGTCAAAGAGGGTTACAAAAGCGGGGATGCGATACATAAGATCGAAAAAGATTTATTCAAAAAGCTATTAGAGATGGGGCATAAAGCCATAGGTCTACTCATTGAGTTGTGTGGTTCGGGCGATGTGGGGCCAAGAGTTAGCTTAGATGATGAGCGAGAAGTGAAGCGACTGCCAGCGCCCCGCGTAAAGCCTTATCTATCAATATTCGGCTCGTTCGAGATAAGCCGCTATGTTTATGGTAGCCGGGAAGGAC
The DNA here is from genome assembly GCA_011040095.1 of Nitrospirota bacterium. Taxonomy (GTDB): domain Bacteria; phylum Nitrospirota; class Thermodesulfovibrionia; order UBA6902; family UBA6902; genus BMS3ABIN06. The sequence continues at coordinate 730 of DRDE01000259.1, read as the reverse complement.
AAAAGATTCAGTACATCCCTCTTGATGCCCATCTTCAATTGCCCCGCAGTAAATTTTCATATCTGCTGCAAGATTGGGATCAATCCCTGGCAGTGGAGACGCCCTATCTCCGGGTAAATGAGACATTAGAACGTATCTTTGGGTTCACAGTGCCTGTACATAGTCTTGAGCGTGGAAACCGAGAGCTATCCCGTTCAACACAATCATATTGGGAAAGTCAAGTGGTAACACCGGTAGCAGAAGAAGATCAAATTGTGGTTTGCAGCTCCGACTGCAAAGGGGTTGTAATCCGGAAAAGCCAGGAGGAACAAGCCGCATATCAGCGCGAAGAGGCTGATATGCGCAAGCCCGCCAGCTTTGAAATGGGACAGGCCAAAAAGCGTTCCGGCAAGAAAAAGATGGCTGTGCTTGGTGCGGTCTACACCATTGGTGCGCATGTGAGAACCCCTGAAGATATCCTGGAATCGTTGTTTCGTGAACCCGGGCAAGCCTCACCTCCAGATCAACCCAAGCGACCCAAGCCGATCAGCAAACACATTCGAGCGAGTATGGAACGAGATGAGGAGGATACGCTGGCTCCCGCGCGTAAAGAGATTTTCAACTGGTTAGAGCAACAACAGCAACAACGTAATCCGTCGGGACAGAGTCAAGCTGTTTTAATCATGGATGGCGAAGAAGCCTTGTGGAACATGGGGGAAGCCTGTTTAACCAATGAATCCACCGTTGAGAT
>DRDE01000258.1 GCA_011040095.1 Nitrospirota bacterium | reverse complement strand
TTACCCACTGGAATGCCGTCTTTTCACCGATTTCTTCTACCTTCTCAGGCAGGGTCTTTAACTTCTTTAAGAGTTTCTGAACAAAAAATTCAGAAATGCCCGGCACATTGGTACTCTCTGAATATTGGCTTTTTTCTTTTTTCAATAGACTGAAGTGATTTTTTTTTAGATTTAGTATCTTTTATTATCGGAATTCCTGCCTTTAACTTTAGTTAATAGAGCAAAGCCCCTGTAATCTTAAAGTTTCAAGGATTTTTTTTACGCAGACTGTCCACTTTTTATCAGAGCTCCATATAAAATAATATTACGTTAATAAATGCCTTAAATGCAAACTGAAAGATATGTTAACCGTTCACGGTTGCCGGTTAACACCTGAAGGAAATATAATAAAATAGTTCAGCCATATGTCATTTCGACCGGGATGACAACAATTTCATGCTTACCTGTAAATGTTCAGGTGACTCAATATCTCCCTGCATTCCTGTGCCTCTTTTATTTTGCGTCTCTTTTCATATCCCTTTATCAGGATATTCAGTTTCTTTGTAAGAGTCGCAATAATTTTCTCTCTGAAATATGGCTTGCTCTCGTTTTTTAAGATATTGGTGAGAGACTGCGCCCTGAATCTGTCCATTGCCGGGAATTTCCTTGACAACTGGTCTTTGTGCCCGCCGTATTTAATCACGGAAAGGCCCGGCTCAAGTCCCACAGGATGATCTCTTGAGATTTTAAGCCACAGGTCGTAATCTTCACACACCGGGAGGCTTTCATCAAATCCTCCATATTGCTCGATCAATGATTTTTTTATCAGCGCCCCTGAAGGAGAGACAAGACACCGCTCAAGTGACGGCTCCCATATCCACCCGGCCGGTTTTGTGTGATGCTTGCATGGATTTACACGTATACCGTTTCGTATCCAGATTTCATCTGATTGCAATATTTGATAAAAGGGATATTTTTTCAGATAGTCCACCTGATTTTGTAATTTGTCTTTTTTCCAGCAGTCATCCGAATCCATAAAGGCGATCCATTCTGTGCGAGCATGTTTGATGCCTTCATTTCTCGCTTTTGAGGGGCCTGAATTTTGAGGCAGATAAACCCGGATTATTTTGTCTCCGTAATCTTCAAGTACTTCCCGTGTTCCGTCAGTAGAACAGTCATCAACAACAATAATCTCTTCAGGCATGTGAGACTGAGACAGTATGGAATCTATGGCACGTTTAATGGTGTGCTCACGATTGTACACAGGAACTATGGCTGTTAACTTTATCCGGTTTGAGTCCGGCTTCAGGAAGCCGAAGAGCCTTTTTATTTCCTGCCTGAATAATTCAAGATTTCTTTTAAAGTCCATATGAGTGTTGGTATCGGAATAATCCGCGCCGAATTTCAGACAGTGAAAGCTGATACCGGTTTTACTGAATACCTTTGCCTGCGAGAAACATTCCATGTCGAATAAATCATGTTTTTTCCATGATTCGGGGATATTCCCACTGACCGCTTTTTTCACACTCAGCAGGGAATCAACATTTATTGTCTCTTCATGATAAGGAACAGGCAGTCTTGTATCGAGTTCAAGAAGGTCGCCGGCTTCATTGGCAACATATCCGGGAATGATCCATTTACCGAGTGAATGCCTTTTATCTTTAACGCCACATGTGCCCGTATTCACAACGAACAGGGGGGCCAGGTTGTCACATATCCAGCAGGCGGCTTCTTCACTTGCATTGATCCCTGCTCCCGTAATTACAATCACTATGCCTGAATATATGCTCTTCGGTTGACTCAATGCCCCGGATTTTAAGGCAGCGAGAGTATGTACGGCAAGATGCCGGGATGTTAGCCAGTCTTCCGGTATTTCTTTTTTGAGGGCAAAGGTAATAACGAGTTGAATGTCAGGGGTTTTCATTTTTTTCCATTTAAACTACTATTGAATCATACCTTATTAATATTTTCATTCTCAAATGACGTTCTCTTGACGTTCTCTGCTCAGTCATTTCGTCCCCTCAATGACATTATTGGCTTCATTTAGGTTAAAATACAGGCGCGAAGGCACACAGGAGCAAAGAGAAAGCTCTGTGCCTGCAATAAAGGAGACGGAACTTGATAGCATCTCTCAATGGCACCGTGTTAAGCAAAAAACCCGAAGGAATTGTAATAGACGTAGGCGGTATCGGCTACCATGTGTCTATCCCGTTATGCAGCCTGAGCGATATTCCTGAACCGGGCAAAAAGGTTTTCCTGAATATTTATACGCATGTCAGGGAAGATGCCCTGCAGCTTTTCGGGTTTCTTTCAGATGAAGAGCGGAAAGTTTTTACAACCCTTATCGGGATCAGCGGCATAGGTCCCAGGCTCGGTCTTGCAATCCTTTCCGGAATGCCTGTGAACAGATTTATTGAAACAGTCAATAATGAAGATGTTTCACTGCTTACCACCATACCCGGCCTTGGCAAAAAAACAGCCGGAAGACTCATACTTGAACTTAAAGGAAAACTCCCTTCAGTGGGCGTCGGTGATGCTCTCTCTCCAAAAGAGAATTCCAATGCGGGTGACGCAATATCCGCCCTTATAAACCTGGGCTATAAAAAACCGTTTTCTGAAGAGGCTGTGGATAGAGCCATGAAAAATGGGGCGGATGCCATTGAGGACATAATAAAGGAAGCATTAAAGTCCCTGACCAGGAGCAAATAAACTATGGAAGATATTCCAGAGAGAACTGTCACTCCTGAAGCCAATGCAGAAGACATCAATTTCGAACTGAGTGTCCGCCCAAGGACCTTCGAGGAATTTGTCGGCCAGGACAGGCACAAGGATAATCTGAAAATCTTCATTCAGGCAGCCAGACAGAGAGGCGAGTCTCTTGACCATGTCCTGTTCTGCGGCCCTCCGGGGCTGGGGAAAACAACGCTTGCCCATATTATTTCCGCCGAACTCGGCGCGGAAATAAAAGTAACCTCCGGCCCTGTGCTTGAGAGGCCGGGCGACCTCGCAGCCATACTCACGAATCTCGGTGAAAAGGATATACTCTTCATTGATGAAATCCACAGGCTTCCAAGGATTGCCGAAGAGATACTCTACCCTGCCATGGAGGATTACCAGCTTGACATTATTATAGGGCAGGGGCCCAGCGCCAGATCGCTCAAGTTAAATCTGCCGAGGTTCACACTTATCGGCGCCACAACAAGAACCGGCCTTCTGACATCCCCGCTGAGAGACCGTTTCGGGATAATAAACAGGCTGAATTTTTACAAGCCGGAGGACATTAAGCAGATACTGCTTCGCTCAGCAAAAATCTTAAACTCCGAGATTACAGAAGAAGCCGCTGTTGAGATTGCCGGGCGGTCGCGGGGCACACCACGGATAGCCAACCGGCTGCTCAGACGCACCAGGGACTTTGCCCAGGTAAAAAGCAACGGGGTCATAGAAATAAACATAACAATGGAGGCGCTGCACGCAATGGATGTTGACAAAATGGGTTTTGATGAAATGGATAAAAAGCTTATGCTTACCATAATTGAAAAATTCTGCGGCGGCCCGGTAGGACTCGAAACTCTGGCGTCTTCAATCCGGGAAGAAAAGGATTCAATTGAGGATGTTTATGAACCGTACCTTTTGCAGGAAGGTTTTATTGAAAGGACACCAAGGGGCCGGATAGCCACGAAACTTGCTTATGAACACTTTGGAATTAAAAAAACAGATGGGTTGTTCAGATAGGCACAAAGGGGCAAAGGCACAGAGGCACAAAGTTTTTCTCTCTATTCCGTTGTGACTTGTAAAAATGAAAATCCTGTTACATATATGCTGCAGTAACTGCGCCCTTTATCCTGTCAAAATAATACAATCGGAAGAGCATGATTTTACAGGTTTCTGGTTCAATCCGAACATTCACCCCTTTGAAGAATATGATTCAAGGCTTGCTTCATTAAAAAGATTATCAAGTGAATGGAAGTTCGACGTCTTCTATATGGAGGAATATACCCCGGAAGAATATTTCAGGATGTTTAATATGCAGGAGAACAATGCCCTGAACAATTTAAATCTCCCCCCCTCACCCGATCGGTGTAAATCCTGTTACCGGCTCCGTCTTGAGAAAACCGCTGAACAGGCGCAAAAGCAGGGTTTTGATGCATTTTCAACAACATTATTAATAAGCCCTTACCAGGACTTTGAACAGATTTCTACTACAGGCAAAGAGCTTGCGGAAAAATATAATGTCCTTTTCCATCTCAAAGATTACAGACCGCATTTCAGGGATGACATGGCTCTGTCAAAAGAGCTTGGACTTTACAGGCAAAAATATTGCGGATGTATTTTCAGCAGGGAGGAGAGAAAGAGGAAAAAATCAAAAAGGACAAGAGGGCAAACCGACATATAACCGTCTCCTTAATCTCATTGAGGTTAAAATTAGTATGCCAGGAAATGGTCTAAATTGCTGCCTGCGAGAAATTCAGGAAGGCTTGAACGCAGGGCATAAGGGACAACCATCTCAGAAGGGGGAAAGTTCTGTTCAGTCTTGTGAGTAATGCAAAGAAAGAGGGCGCTGAACTATTACTCCGTTTTAAATTGAAACTATCGATGCAATGTAACCCTTAAGGTTTAGCCGGTAACAATGCCCTTTTAGGGCTAATCAAGCCACCGGCTTTGCCGCCGGTGGTACTGACTCTTCCTATGAAGCGGGGGAGTGGGAACGGCTGAGGGAAAAGATGAAAAATGAGCCATGACTGGAAATAAGTCAATTTCTTGACAAATCAATTTGTTTTTAAAGTATAGAAAACGCCGCGAACATTTCCTCTGAAACAGTGAACCTTCCGTGATGTATTTCAATTAAATATATTAATAACAGTCAGTTAACCTCGGCTATCTCAAAATTGCCTTTAACGGAAGTTCCCCTTCAAAAAACGAAGAAACCGTTATATTACAAAGAGTTAAGGTTTTTTCGCAATATGTAGCCACAAAAGCAGGGCTTATCGATAGGAGCGGTCTGTCTGGTATATGATATGGCGCGTCAACTGGGGATTGTCAATGCATTTGGAACAACACGGCAGGGCAAACTTGGACTGTGGCAGGTAATAGCCAGAGTGATTGATCAGGGCTCACGGCTCTCAGCAGTAAGGCTGGCAGGGAGCCATGCAGCCTGTGATGTATTGGGACTTGGAAAGTTTAACGAAGATGATTTATATAACAATCTTGACTGGCTGAGTGAGAAACAGGCAGACATAGAGGATCGCCTGTTCAGGAAAACCCATAGACAGCAAAAGCCCGGACTGTATCTTTATGACGTAACAAGCTCATATTTTGAGGGAATGCATAATGAGCTGTCAGCATTTGGATACAACAGAGACGGCAAGAAAGGCAAAAAGCAAATAGTTATCGGTCTATTATGCAATGAAAGCGGAATACCGCTGTCGGTGGAGGTATTTATTACGGGCAACACACAAGACCCAAAGACGCTGACGCCGCAGATCAGGAAAGTAGCAGAGCGTTTTGGCAATGCG
>DRDE01000257.1 GCA_011040095.1 Nitrospirota bacterium | reverse complement strand
CCTCCATGCTTAACTTCAATCAACTTCTAATTTTTTACGATTCCCGCCAGATTTCTGATACCGTTACAAAACACCTGAAAGCTTCTCGACTGATTAGCCTCTACATCAAGGCGGGGAGCAATATTCTTCGCCCATTCACATTTAGCCTGTCCTGAATGGGGCCATCCCAATTGTTTGAGCTTTTGAGAGCCACCAGGATAGACGGCATCCGCAAGCTTTTCCCATGTGCCGCAAATGCTGTCTTGCGCGTAAGTGTTCAAAACCCGTTCTTTTGCACGTGGGTAGGCAACTGTTACGGCATTACGGTCTCCCAACAACCAGGCTTCGCCTTCCTCTATCGCAATCCTGAATAGTGTTGTTGGCTGTGGATTACAGTCATCCAGAATATCGAGCATTTCTTGTTTGAACACCAGACAGTCTTTATCATCCAGGTCTACGACCACAACAACCGCAGCAGGAAAGTCCTGGAGGCTTTTCCCATATCCTCTGAGTAACTTGGGCAATCGATCCAGAAGAATCCGCTTTTGCGGATCTGTCGTTCCTCTCAAATCTTTTGGAATATGGCCAATGCCTTTGTAGGGAATTATTTTATAGGTGTGATCTTGCCTGTTTGGGCCGAGAATTTTTTCCAGGATAGATTCCAGTGCAATTTTTCCTGACACATCTTCTACGAGGATTTCAAAGTGCATTTCTCACCTCGCATCCAGATAATCGCTGTACCAGAGGCTGCCAAGCGGTAATCCCTCATCCACCATGGCTTTGACCGTTGCGTCATCGCTGGCCCTGCGGATACTCGAAAAGCCATCCGGGCCTTTTTCAAGAATCCATGTCTCGTCCGGTGAGAGCGCATCGACAAAATAGGGTTGATGAGTTGTGATAAAGAGTTGCGGTGAATTTTTCCTGCCGGTTGCATGTGTACGGAATTCAATGGCCAGGGTCTCAAGGAGTTTGTGATAAAGACCGTTTTCAGGCTCTTCAATACAGATAAATGGCGGTGGTGTCGGATCTTCCAATAATAGCAGATAGGCAAAGACTTTTAGCGTGCCATCAGACATTTGCTGAGCATAAAACGGATCATCGAAGCCTTTATCATTAAAACGGAGAAGCAAACGTTTATCCGGGCTCTCTTCAGTATCGATCCGGTCAATCCCTGGAATTTTCTCAGCAATACGAGTAAGGATACTCTTGAAGCGTTTAGGATGTTCACGCTCCATGAACTGGACAACATTGCCGAGATTATCGCCGTTGATATTCAAATGCCTTTGTGGGCCGGCCAGGGGAAGGCTGCGGGCGGAATTTGGTGTAAAATAACTTACATACCATCCTTCAATAAACTGTCGAAAGGCCGATATCCGTGGATGTTGTTTCAGGGCGCCAAGGGTTGCAATACCAAGTTTACGTTTGTCTTGCAGTTCAACAATCTCTGTTTCGCGGCCTTCTTCTTTGTGTGTTGCTGCTTCAATTTCCTCAATTAACTTGAACAAGTCAATGCCTGCTTTACCTTCATCAATCTGCTTTCCCCATTCCTCTCCTTTCCACACGACTCCCTTACCTTCATTCAACATAAGAAAAGAGAAAGGCCAGCCATGTTTCTGTTCTTTGCGCCGCTGGCGAAGACGTTCCAGTTTTACGTAGGGGCGACCGGTTTTATCTGCATCAATTGCAAGTTCATAGGTGATCGGCCGGGCATTCCCTTCTTGTTTATAATAGATTTGGAATTCAATCGGATCATTTCTTCCCTGAGAACGAATACGATCAAATCCTCCCCGTCCCCTGGTATCGCAGGCTTCTTCAACACCCAATTTCAGGCAATCTGCCAGAAAGCCAAAAGCATCGAACAGAGAACTCTTGCCGACACCGTTTTTCCCGATAACAGCAGTCATAGGAGTCAGTGGCTGAGCCTGCTGCATGTTCCATAGTTTTCCGAGTGTAACGTCTTTCAACACACGGTAATTCTTAATCCTGAAACCTTCTATTTTTGCCATTGAAATTCTTCTCCTGTTTTTGTTAATTAGTGATTGTGCCAGATAAGGAGTTTTTGGTTCTTCTTGAAGAATCTTCTCTCCTCTTCATAGATTTCCTTAAGAGGCAGAGCCACTTCGATAAGTTTCTTTCAGCGCTTGACGACTTACATTTCAACTCTTCCAGCCGCTCTTCTTCCAGAAACATGCTCGAGAGATTGGCCTGCGGGTCCAGGTCGGCTGCCAGCACCCTCTGTCCCAGTTCCGCCAGCATCCAGGCAATGTGGTAGACCAGCGTGGTTTTACCCACGCCGCCCTTGTTATTGAAAAAGGCGATGGTTTTCATGAGCCGGCCTCCCGTACTGTTGCGAGGAAATAATTTGGCTGGTTAATGGTGAATTTCGCCGGTGGATTGCAGTTTTTCTGCAACAAAGCCTGAGCCCTTATTATTCCACGGCGGAACCGGTTGACATATTTAAGCACTTTCATTGCTTCTGCAATTTTCGGATTTCTGTAATCATTCTGGTCAGGAAAAGTCTCAGGAGTTACAGACCCGAACAGACCTCCAGGGTTTTGGATTTCGATGCGGTTGTAAAACCAATAAAACGTGACCGGCGCATTGGACTGGTAGTCGCGGTGCATGACAGCGTTCATGAGCAGTTCGCGGATGGCCCAGTTCGGATAAGGCGTGCGCTGTTCTTCCCGTAAAGAGGAAACCGGAACCGGACGGGAAGGAAACAGTGTTTTTATGAATGCATCCAGTTCACGAAGGATCGTAAGCAGATCACCTGTGAACTTGCGCTCGTCCAGAATATCTGCTTCCAGACCGTCTCCGTCGAAGCGGACGTATTGGATGTAAGCGCCAGGGAACCAGTTTTGAGGCGATTCCGCAAACAATAATGCCCCTGCGTTGGTGGAACAGTTATTCTGCACGTCCCAGAACCCCAGGGCAGTCATCTGTTGAAAAAGATCACGATCATTTTCTTCGATTAGAGACGGCAGAGGCACAATCTGGCCGGAGTCACGATGGCCGGCAAGATTCTGAAGAAGTTGATCCGAGACTTCGATGCCGGCGATTTCCCCGGTTTTATCATCTGCACCAATAAAAAGATAGCCCGGCGTATCGTGGCCCGGCATGTCGTTGGCAAAGGCGCAGATGGCCTCGCAGAATTTATCTGTTTTATTTGTGGAAACGGTACGCTCTACATTGTCCGCTTCTATATCTTTGAGAAGACCCCTGATTTGTTCGTTGCTCAACAAGGGATATCTCCTTTAGAAAGCAAATCTTCCGGTTTATAGTTGACGCTGCTCACAATCGTAAAGATGATTGCATTCCTGATCTGCCATTTTGAATTTTCTCAGCGCTGTTTGTTCTTTTTTATTTAGTCTCATTATCGAGACCTCTCTGTCTTTTGGTATGTAACTTTTTTCTTATCGTCACTTTATAATATTATCATACTGTATATGAAAATTCTGATATAAAAAAAGGCGCAATTTCTCAGCAATAGCAGGTTTGATGTTGTTTAAGGCAATCTATAATGAATAACAAAATTTATCCGAAATAATATGCGTAATCTGTGGATGAGTTTACTTCCTGCCGCCGTAAACAGCAAATACCCCGTACTTATAAAAGCAGTCTGCTTCCTTGAATCCAATATCTCTTAAGGCGCTCAACTGATCGTCAAGTGTATCAGGCTTGTTATCATCAAATTCTTTGTATCTCCTTGTTATGTCATCAAAGATGTTGCCCTCTATGCCAAGGGATGTTTTTCTTTCATCAATCCATTCCCTCCACATTTGCATATACCATTGTTCGAGTGCATCAGTCGGAGCGAGCATGACATCGATATTCATGAAATAACCACCGGGATGCAGATGTGAATATATCTTTTTGAAGAAATCTCTCTTCTCGTTCATTGTTAAATGATGTATTGCCAGCGATGAAACAATAAAATCAAACTTCTGCTGAAGGATATCTTTTTCCAGAATCTCCTGAAAGCTTGCCCTGATGAAATTGATATTTTCAAAGCCATGTAAACGCTCATTTGCCTTGTTCAGCATATCGTCAGAGGCATCGACTAAAGTGGCTGAAATTGTGTTGTCGATTTCCAGGAGATTGTGAGTAAGAATCCCGTCCCCGCATCCGAGATCAAGGACATTATTTTTTTTGCTGTCGCCGATGAAGTACCTGTAAAAGGATTTCATTATCTCTAACAGTCTGCTGCGCTCAACAACAAAAATGTCCGCATTATCCCTGTACTCCCGGGAAAACTCTGCATTTGCCCATCTTGATCTCTTGAATTCCGTAATATAGTTTTTCTTCACAGACTTATCGGGCAGGCTTCTGCAACATTAAGGTGAATAGTCAAAGGTCAGCTTTTCTTTATCCAGATCAATAAAAACTTTTCCGCCCCTGAAGAGTTTGCCGAACAGCACCTCTTCGGATAAAATATCTTTGATCTCTGTCTGGATAAGTCTTCCTAATGGCCTTGCTCCATACTGCGGGTCGTAACCGTGTCCGGCAAGCCAGTTTCTTGCGTTGTCCGATAACCTGACGGAGACTTTTTTAGGTTTAAGCTGCTCTTTAAGTTCATTTATGAATTTGTCTACAACCTGTTTCATGATTTCCGGTGTGAGTGAATTAAAGGTGATGGAAGAGTCAAGCCTGTTTCTGAATTCAGCGCTGAACAACTTATTGATAGCATCCTTGCCTTTGGCTATTGTATCATTGGCCCTGTCACCAAAACCGATAGCGCTTTTACTCATCTCATTAGTGCCTGCATTTGATGTCATAATTAAAATAACATTCCTGAAGTCCGCTTTTTTACCGTTGTTGTCGGTCAGGGTGGCGTAATCCATTACCTGGAGCAGGATGCTGAAAATATCGGGATGGGCCTTTTCGATCTCGTCCAGCAGAAGGACGCTGTAAGGGTGTTTTCTGACGGCATCGGTCAGCAGGCCGCCCTGGTCAAATCCCACATAGCCGGGCGGAGCCCCGATTAAACGGGCAACAGTATGCTTTTCCATAT
>DRDE01000256.1 GCA_011040095.1 Nitrospirota bacterium | reverse complement strand
GATAATAGGTATAACCTTGTAAAGGATATATTTAAGGGAGCTTAAATCTCATGAAAATATTTTATTTTCCTGAATGTCTGGAATACTCCCGGGCCGGTCATCCTGAATCTCCGGCAAGGGTTGAATCCACGTATAATTTTCTTAAAGAAAAAGGCTGTGACTTTGCCGGTCCCGCCCCTTGCACAGATGAAGATATTCTCCTGGCCCACACACCAAAACTCCTTGATAGTCTGAAAAAGGAGAGTTTTTTTGATCTTGATACCCCGGCTTTTCCGGGTATATTTGAGATTGCAAAACTCTCTGCCGGAGCTGCGGTTGATGCGGCAATGCATTGCTTAAGCAAGAACGAAAAGGCATTTTCCCTCATGAGGCCTCCCGGACACCACGCAACTAAAAACGACCCCGGGGGGTTTTGTTATTTCAACAGCATAGCCATTGCTTCAATAAAAGCCAAAGAAAAGGCCGGAAAAATTGCGATTGTCGATTTCGACTGCCATCACGGAAACGGCACGGAAGATATAATGCTCGGCAAAAAAGGTTTCCTGTATCTATCCCTTCATCAAAGCCCTTTATATCCCGGCACAGGCCTCAGGAGCAGGGAAAACTGTATCAATTACCCCCTGTCCTCCGGCACAAGTCCTGACCAGTATCTTGCAGCTCTTGCAGATGGGCTTAAAGAGGTGGAGAGATTTAATCCTGACCTGCTGGCAATCTCTGCAGGATTTGATTCTTATAAACTCGACCCGATTACAAGTCTTTCCCTGGAAAAGGAGACTTACAGGGAAATAGGCGACATGCTCGCCGGTTTGAACAAGCCCGCTTTTGCCGTGCTTGAAGGAGGCTACAGCAGGGACCTTCCGGAATGTGTTTATCAATTTTTAAGCGGGCTTGAAGAATAACCTCATTATCTTCAATAAATAATTATTTCACCTCTTTTTGATATACTAATACAGGCGTTTATTATTTCTTTGTTTAAGAACGGACCGACAATGAGGCCTGCAATAAAAACAATCCTGAAATAACAGAATGAAATTACCTGAAAGAATCATTTATATCTTTACTGTTTTTTCCGTGATATTCTCCTTTGCCCTGCTTTCACCCGCTTTTTCAGACAGTGCCTCTGCTTCCGATACTGCCGGTTTTATGGATCTGGAGCGCTCAATTAAGGAGCTGAAGCGGATAGTGGAAAAAACAACTCCCGGTGTAGTGATGGTGGTTGCCTATGACGATTCCGGTGCGGAAAGCGGCAGGGGAAGCGGGTTTTTTATCGACACTCAGGGACGGATTATTACGAATGCCTCTGTTTTGGAGGATGTATACTCCGCAGAGGTCTTCAGTAAATCGAATTATTACGATGATGTTGTTATTCTTAACCGCGACAATGATATTGACTTTGCGCTGATACAGGTTAAAGCAGCCGGTGAGATTCCTCTTGAACCGGATTTTGAATATGAGATAAGGCCCGGGGAAAGGACCGTTGTTATCGGCAGGTCTCAGGATATGGGAAAAACCGTATCCGAAGGCCTGGTCAGCTCTCTGTATAATGCTGGAGAAGGATACGGGCTTGTAAAAATTCAGACTACAACCCCGATCTTATCTTACCGTCCCGGCAAAGACGGGCCTTTATTAAATATGGCCGGGAAGGTAATCGGTGTGACGGGTACGGGCCTGCCTGAAAGTGAAGGCTCTGAGGCTGCCCCGTGGCCTGATTATCAGGAGATCAGGGCAGTCAGCCTGCGCTCAATTGAGCCTCTGCTTTCCGTGCAGGGAGAGCCTGAGCAGCTTCATAGCGCAAAGTCCGCTATCCGGTTGCGATGGTTAATGAGGAGCTTAAAAACAGCAGCCGTTACCGGGTTCATCACGTTGTATGACATGGGGTTTCCCAAACTAATGGCGCTTGCCTTTGTAATTATAGTTATTATATCTATAATTCAGTGGCTATATCTTAAACTGAAAAAACTGATGTTCAGCAGATAATATAATGCCGAAAATGGATATAAAGAAATTAGTAAAACCCAACATACGCTCTCTCCGTGCTTATCAGGCGGAAGAAATCCCCTGCAGGGTGAAGCTTGATGCGAATGAGAGCCCATACGGGTTAAAGGTTTTAAGGACAGTAAAGACAAACAAGTACCCTGACCCTGAGGCAAAGGCCTTAAGAAGGCTCGTGGCAAAGGAACTGAAAGTAAAGACTGAAAACATTCTTCACGGCAACGGCTCGGACGAGATCATTTATTATTTGATCACAACCTTTGGCGGCCCGGTTTTATATCCTGTCCCCACATTCTCGATGTACGGCATTATCTCGCAGGCCCTCGGTGAGAAAAAGAGCGGTATACCGCTTGATGAAAAATTTGATCTTGACACAGACGGGTTTTCAGAAGCCATAAAAAAGAAGAAACCAAAACTGATTTTTCTGAGTTCCCCGAACAACCCCACAGGCAACAGTTTTTCATCAGGCAGGATTTCAGAGATAATTGAACAGTCAAAGGGGCTGGTTGTAGTTGACGAGGCATACCAGCCGTTTTCAGACAGGAGAAGTTTTTTGCCGTTACTGAAGAAATATAAAAATCTTGTCATCCTGAGAACATTAAGCAAGGTCGGGTTTGCGGGTTTAAGGGTGGGGTTTATGATAGCGGATACGGATATTATAGATGAAGTGAATAAGGTCAGGCTTCCCTTTAATCTTAACTCCCTTTCTCAGCAGGTTGCCCTTAATGCGCTTGAGGATAAAAAACGGATGAAATCATATATCAGCGCCGTAAAAAGTGAGCGAAAGGGGCTTTTCAGGGAGATGGAAAAGACAGCCGGCATAACGCCATATCCTTCTGATGCGAATTTTATATTATTCAGGGTACGTGATGCCGGGAAAATATATCAAAGATTGCTGCAAAGGGGCATCCTTATCCGCAACATGACGGGATCGATGAAAAACTGTTTGAGAGTGACGGTCGGAACCATGAAAGAGAATACGGCATTTCTGAAAACGCTTAAGCAAAATTTGTGATAATATGACATGTAATTAACATACTGTCGGGAGGGTTCGAATGGCCAGAAAGGCAAAGGTTGCAAGAAAAACAAAAGAAACGGATATTAAGATTGCCATCAATCTTGACGGCAAAGGGAATTATAAGATCAATACATCAATCCCTTTTGTCGACCACATGCTCAGCTTGATGTCCAAACATGGGAACATAGACCTGGACGCGCAGGCCAAAGGGGACATTGAAGTTGATTACCACCACCTTATGGAGGATATCGGCATTGTGCTTGGTGAGGCGATCAATAAAGCCCTTGGCAGGAAATTACGGATAAGACGCTACGGCGAGTCAATGACCCCGATGGATGAGAGTCTTGCCCAGGTCGTTATAGACCTCAGCGGCAGGCCGTACCTGGTATACAAGGTCAGGACACCGAGGGGCGGCGCACAAATACAGAGTCTCGGGGTTTCCCTGTTTGAGGACTTTTTCAGGGCGCTGTCCAATAATGCCGGCATGAACCTGCATATCATCCTTCAATACGGACGGGATCCGCACCACATCTTTGAAGCGATATTTAAAGGGTTCGGCAGGGCGTTGCGTTCGGCGGTAGAGATTCAGACAAAAACAAAAGGCGTCCCGTCAACAAAGGGAACGCTTTAATATAAATTCCAACTTCCAAAGGCTGACCTGATTGATATTGCAAGCGGGACCCCCCTCTATTGTAAATAAATAAGGCTTTATGTTACCCTTTGAAAATTGTAAAACATAACTAAATATAACGGTTCTTGGTTAAGAAAAGGAGCTTTTCCAATGGTTAAAAATGACAGGTGGATAAGGGAAATGGCTGAAAACGGCATGATAACGCCTTTTGCAGACGATCAGGTGAGAAAAGGCGCAATTTCATTCGGTGTCAGCGCTTATGGCTATGATATGAGAATATCCGATGAATTCAAGATATTTTCCAGTATAAATAATACTATCATTGATCCGAAAAAATTTGATCCCGGGAGTTTTGTTGATTATAAAGGTGAGGTTTGTATAATCCCCCCGAATTCCTATGTGCTTGCCGTGTCTGTGGAATACTTTAAGATTCCAAGGGAAACAATTGTAATATGCACAGGCAAATCAACGTATGCCAGATGCGGAATAGCGGTTAATGTGACACCCCTGGAGCCTGAATGGGAGGGGCATGTGACAATAGCAATATCAAACACCACCCCATTGCCTGCCAGGATATATGCGAATGAAGGTATCGCGCAAATTATATTTCTGGCTGCTGCTGAAGTCTGTGCAAAATCCTATGCGGACAAATCAGGTAAATACCAGGCCCAGAAAGAAATAACTCTATCAAGGATCGACAATTGACGCTTATGAAGCCGGGAGAAAGAATAATCCTTGCCCTTGATGTCTCAGGGTATGATGAAGCAATTGATATTGTGCGGAAATTCAGGGAAGAGGTGGACATCTTTAAGATCGGCCCTGAACTCTTTACATCTGTCGGCCCAGGGATTGTGGAAGAGATCAATTCAATTGGCAAAAAAGTCTTTCTCGACCTGAAATTTCATGACATCCCGAATACGGTCTGCAAGTGCGCTGTGGCAGCGGCAAAACTCGGTGTCTTCATGTTTAATGTGCACACATTAGGCGGCCTCGAAATGATGAAGCAGGCAGCCCGGACGCTCACTGAATTTTGCCTTGAAAAAAATATCGAGAGACCAATGCTTATCGGGGTGACCATATTGACCAGCATAGACCAGGCTGCTCTGAGGGATGAACTCGGCATAAACATCCGCATGAGCACGCATGTCAAGTATCTTGCCGAGCTTGCCCGAAGGGCAGGGCTGGACGGGGTAGTCGCTTCGCCGGAGGATGCCGAGATAATCCGCCCCCGTTTCGGCAAAGACTTTTTGATAATTACGCCGGGGATAAGACCTTCATGGACGGCAGCTGACGATCAGAAGAGGATATTAGCGCCCAGAGACGCTTTGCGGAGAGGAGCCGATTATCTTGTCATCGGCAGGGCGGTCTTTTCTCAACCTGATCCGGTAAGAGCGTTAAAGCGTATTAAAGAAGAAATAGCCGGCGCATAATTAACATGTCTCAATTATGCTCCATGCTTAATATCCTGCCCTCCAAAAAAAAATTCACGGAACAGGCAAATGAAGGCAAAATCCGTCCTGTCTATGCGGAACTGCCGTTTATACCTCCCCGCCGGATATACGAAACCGTAGAAACTCCATACAGCATTCTTCTTGAGAGCATAAAAGGCCCTGAAAAAATAGCGAGGTATTCCTTTATAGGCGCTGGACCCTTCCTGGTATTTAAGGTGAAGAACGGTTCTGTTGAAATAAGTTGCAGGGGCGGGAAGATTATCTCCCGGAGCTCCCCTTTAAAAAAACTGAAGGAACTGATGAGTAATTACCGTATGAGCGCGCAAAAGGATATTCCGCCTTTTACAGGCGGAGCAGCGGGTATTATAAGTTATGATTTTGTCCATTATTTTGAAGACCTGCCCCGGAGCGCTGTTGACGACCTCGATATCCCTGACGCTCATTTTATGCTTCTTGATACGGTAATTGCAGTGGACCATAAGCTCATGAAGACATTTCTCATATCCTGCCCTGCTGCCGGAGAGATCATCACGGGGGTTGAGACACCTGTAAAAAACTGGGGGATTTACTATGACCGGGCATGTGAGAAGATTAAAGAGCTGCATAAAAAAATAACTTCAGACACATCAGCAGCGGCTGCAAATCCCGCCGGCCGATCCGGGAAACCCATTGAAATTCACCATGAGATGGGCAAAAAACATTACATGAACACGGTTAAAAGGGCAAAGGAATATATAAGGGCAGGGGATATTTTCCAGGCCAATCTCTCACAGAGGGTATCGGCTGACATCGGGGATATAACGGCATGGAAGATATATAAAGTTTTAAGCGGGATAAACCCCTCCCCCTTTGCAGGATATCTGAATATGGGGAATTATTACATTGCCGGCTCATCCCCGGAGAGACTGGTGAGGGTCAGCGGCAGGAGAGTCGAGACAAGACCGATTGCAGGCACAAGACCAAGGGGATCAAATGAGGAAGGGGACCGGCAGATGAGGACAGACCTGCTGCTTAACGAGAAAGAAAGGGCCGAGCACCTGATGTTGATAGACCTTGAAAGGAATGACCTCGGCAGGATATCCGATTACAGCACAGTTGAAGTTGATGAGTTGATGATTACGGAAGACTATTCCCATGTTATTCATATCGTATCCAATATAAGGGGGACGATTGCCGACAACAAGGATTGTTTTGATGCAATAAGGGCCACCTTCCCCGGAGGGACAATAACCGGGGTTCCGAAAGTCAGGTGCATGGAGATAATTGATGAACTCGAACCTGTTGTACGGGGACCTTACACGGGTTCAATCGGGTATATCGGCTTTACCGGGGCAATGGACCTGAATATTATAATAAGGACCTTTGTGATTAAAGATAATATCGCCTATGTCCAGGCCGGAGCAGGTATTGTGGCGGATTCCGATCCTGAAAAGGAATATTATGAAACTTTGAAAAAAGCAGAAGCGCTGATAAAGACCCTGGAGGTTTTGTGACTATTCGACAATGTTCGTTTTCTGCTATCACGCTTCAGGAAGCGACGTCCCGCCCCCGTTTAACCATTTAATCCCGCCGGTGATAAATGAATACAGATAGGTAAGCAGAAAAAGTGAAGCAATGAACGGCGCTGTTGAGGGGACCAGCCAGGCCGTTACCAGGGCAATATTTACCAGGGCGATTGCAGAAGCCGACTTCGTAATGCTGCGGATGAGACCGGGCATTTGATATGGCACAAGCATTGACACAGCGTGCAAAGTAAATACTAAGGTTAATAAAGGCGCAGCATTCAAATTAAATATCGGCGCTAATATAAGAACAAACATCATGTGGCGTATTAATTCATTCGTAGGCGAGCCCGTACCCGTGACTGCGTCCGGTTTGAGTCTTGAGACAACACGCAGCAAAATCCCGACTACTGCAACCAGGCCGGCTGCGGCGCAAATTCCGCCATAGAACATCCCGACCGCCATAACAAATATACTATGACTGATCCCGTCGCAGAGATTGTCCAATACAGCGCCGAACGTGCTTTTGATATTCATTTTAACGGCCAGTATACCGTCCAGGTCATCCATGATGTTGTTGTAAATTATCAGGGGAAGCAGGTACTTATAGCCGCCTTCAATAAAAAGGATGGAAAGAGGGAGCACCCCGAGAATGGATACGATATTTGCCGTGTTATTGTAAATGATTTTTTCAGGTAATTTCAGCATATGTATTCTCGCAGCAGTTCAGGATAGAGGATTTTCAGGAATAATTGAAATCCGCTTGTAACTATTCAGGTAGTCACAAAGGCACAAAGTGAAAAAAAGAATGAAAAACTTTTCTTGTATTTCTGTAACCCTTTGTGCCTATGTGCCTTTGCCACTTTGCACCTGAGTAGTTACAGCCGCTTTATTATTGTGAGGGTCCCGGTCACCGGCCCGAAGCATGAAGAAATGATTTTCGAGTTCCGGGAATGCAATATCCAGCTTTTCTGCAATGCGCGTAATCCAGGGATTGCCGAGGCGCAGCGCCCAATACAGGATATGTCCTGTAACAGGTATCAACTGAACCGGCTCCGGCATGACCGTTTTCCATTTTTTTATCAGTTCGCAGCCCATCTGCAAAAGAACATATGGCGCGTTCTTCCGCACCTTGATGATATCCAGCCCGGACTTCCTGAATATATCTTTATAAACCTCAATAGAGCGGTATACCGCCTGATACTCATCACTGCGTGTAACCACACTATTTCTCACTGTAGTTTCACGGCACAGAATGACGCCCCGCTGCCCAAGGGAAGAAGTTATTTTACGCAGCAGGGTAATAACATCGCTTTCATTAAGATACATCAGCATTCCACCGAGGAATACCAGTTCATATCTCTCCCCAGGCTCAAACGTCATTACATCGCCGTAAACGGCTTTAACACCAGGATAATGAGCGCAACGTCTTTTCATGGCTTCATAAAGCGGCTTGCTTGACTCAATGGAGATAACTTTACGGAAATATCGAGCAAAATATTCCGTCCAGTAACCAATGCCGCTTCCCATATCCAATACGGTGCCGTTCCTGTCTATACCCCGGATCAGATCTTCGACAATACGGGTTTCAGCCTGAAATCTAAACATGCCTGCTCCGACAGGGAAGCCGAAACCGTCCATCATATACGGTCCCAGGATGGACGGCATGGTATTGTTCCAGTACAGGCTTACTTTTGAATAATCAAGACCTGTCTTATCTTGCATTAATGTCATATGTAATTCTCATCTGAACAAGCTTTTTCTGTTTTCATTCACAGGGTACTGAAACCGGGATTCTATATTAATCCCGTCTGCTGAGTCTGCAGCCTGTTGTGCTTTTTCGAGAAGATTAATTCGGATTTTTGTAAATCCTTAATTGTGTCAATCTCGTACCATTGCCTGGCATTAAAAAAAACGGGTTTGAAAGAGAGACTGCCTTCGGAGATCATTTCAGCAAATACAGTCTCATAATAATCATTCACATGCCCGGAGGAAATGTGCTCTTCCAATCGCTTTTCGACCAGATGCCATGACGGCATTGATAAGCTGTATATATTGACTGTTTTATAGCTGGATTCGCCGGTAACAACGCGTTGTCTTAAATTTAAAGCCAAAACACGCCGTGACCGGTTGACTGTTACAGTAGTGCCGCTCATCCACGGCAGTATGCGGGAGACAGCGATGGAATCAGGATAAAGCATGTTTTCGAGCAAAGATGCATCAAAGACAATATCGCTCTCAACAAGCAGGAATGGCTCATGTATCATCTTCCTGGCCAGCCAAAGCGAATAAATGTTATTTGTTGTCCTGTATTGATGATTAAAAATGTAATCAATAGTTAAGCCGTTTATCGAATTTCCCAGAAACCTGCGTATACATGAATCCATGTGGCCCACAACGACAATCAATCTTTTAAATCCATGATCCCGCAGACAGAGAGTCAACCGTTCAAGTATTGATACCCCGCTAACCTCGGCAAGACACTTGGGCACATCATTTGTCAGGGGCTGCAAACGGCTCCCGGTTCCGGCAGCAAGCAGTAAAGCAGTGGTAATCCGATTGTTTTCATATTCAAATTTACCCATTTTATGTGTCTCCTTTGACTTCTGCCCGATCCCTGTAATATAGATGCCAGCGTTAATTGCATCAGTCAAGTTTAAGATTTGCCGGAAAAATTATCCAGATTTAGAAGAGGAACAAAAAACAGAAAATCAACGGTTTGATACTCCTGGAAATACTGCAATTATTTGTGATATCGTAAAATATTATAGCACAAGGCATGAAATAGTATATCTTATCTCCTGATCCTCCAACCGGAGACTAAATCTGAACTTGACTATTAATCCTCTGCAAGTTATATTTTTGTGTGTCTGAAAAATACAAACCCATATCTTTTAAGAACGTAAAAACCTGCCGGTTAAAGTCCAGGAAGAGTAAGGTTGCAATTGATAAAGCAGGCCAACCTTTCAGGCGGGGAAGCTTCAGGGATTTCCTTGACAGCCTTCCGGATATACTTGCTGCCAGAGATTTCAGATCAGTTGCCGGTTCCATAATTAATGCAAGGGAAAAAGACAGGCCCGTGATCCTCGGTATGGGGGCCCATCCTGTCAAGGTCGGCCTTTCACCGGTTATCATCAATCTTATGCAACATAATGTAATTACCGCTGTTGCAATGAACGGGGCGTGTATTGTCCATGATTTTGAACTCAGCCTGATGGGGCATACTTCCGAGGATGTTGATGCCGAGTTATGCAGGGGCACTTTCGGCATGGCAGAGGAAACGGGCAGGGACCTGAACAGGGCAATTAAAGCCGGCGTGAAAAAGGGTTTCGGCATCGGCAGATCAGTGGGCGAATATATTTTAAAAAGTAAGGCTGCATATAAAAAATCAAGCATTCCGGCTGCGGCTTCAGAATTGAACATCCCTGCGACAGTGCATGTGGCCATAGGCGCTGATATTATCCATATGCATCCCGAAGCTGACGGCGCATCTATCGGAAAGGGGAGCATGCTGGACTTTAAACTGCTGTCATCGGTTATCTCGGAACTCAAAGGCGGTGTTTATATAAACCTCGGTTCAGCTGTAATAATGCCGGAAGTATTCCTGAAGGCAATTGCAGTAACGAGAAATCTTAAATATGATGTCCGGGACTTTACAACAGTAAATATGGATTTCATCCAGCATTACCGCTGTCGTGAAAATGTCCTGAGACGGCCTGTCCTCTCAGGAGGAAGATCATACGCATTAACCGGCCACCACGAAATAATGTTTCCGCTGCTGGCCGCTGCTATAATGGAAGAGATATAATAAAATATGATGCCTGTTGTTGATGAAGATTTATGCATAGGGTGCGGCAATTGCGCTGAAATCTGCCCGAGTGTTTTTCAGCTCATTGATGAGAAGTCCAGGGTTATTGATTCTGAAGCCTGTGATTTTTTCGAGTGCTGCGAGGCGGCAGAGGAGAACTGCCCTGTAGAGGCCATAACTATTGAGGAGGAGGAATAAATTTAAACCCCTCATACTTCTGCTTTGCAACCGTTCACGGTTATCGGTTTTAGGTTCACGGTTCACTGAGGACTATAATTTTCCCGTATGAAACGATTCATTATCAGATCTTTTTTTCTCATCCTTGTCATAACTCTCGGCATACTCACAGGTGGATACCTTGCGCTCATTAAAGGGGTTCCGCATCTCGATGAGATAAAAGGCTATATGCCTGCCAACGGGACAAAGGTGTATGCGGATGACGATACCCTGATCGGGGAATTCAAGGTTGAAAAAGGTGAATATGTAACGATCAATAAAATACCCGAGCAGATGATAAGGGCTGTGGTTGCTATCGAAGATACGCGGTTCTGGATGCACATGGGTGTGGATTATGTTGCCATTTTGCGTGCGCTTTCAAAAGATATTCGCGCGGGCCGGATCAAGGAAGGCGCAAGCACCATTACCCAGCAGCTTGCAAAGGTCGTTTTTCTCTCCCCTGAGAGAACGGTCATGAGAAAATTAAGGGAGGTGACCCTTGCGTCCAGGATTGAAAAAAATCTCTCAAAAGAGGAAATCCTGGAGCTTTACCTTAACAAAATATATTTCGGCCATGGCGCATACGGTATTGAGATGGCGGCAAGGGCCTATTTCGGCAAGTCAATATCGGATGTAAACCTTGCGGAAGCCGCCCTCCTGGCCGGACTCATAAAGGCCCCGAGCAGGTATTCCCCGTACAGCAACCTGGACAAGGCAAAGCAGAGGCAATATGTTGTCCTTAAGAGGATGGCGGATGAAGGTTATATAAGCAGGGAACAGGCTGATAAGGCGTATGAACAGCCCCTCTACCTTTCAAGCGTAAGATACGAGAAGTATACGCCTAATTATTTCCTCGAATATATCAGAAAATATCTTGAGGATGAATACGGCGTTGAGATGACATATAAGGGAGGTCTCAGGGTTTACACGACATTAAATAAAAAGGTGCAGCTCGCTGCCGTGAATTCACTCAAGAAAGGTTTGCGGAGATTGGATAAACGGCAGGGTTACAGGGGCCCGCTTGACCACAAGGATATTAACCTGAAAGAGGAGCTGGCGAACAAAGGGAACTTTACAAAAATTGTAATAAAACAGGGAGACATTATGACCGGTGCGGCGCTTAAGGTGTCTGCCTCAAAGGCTGTAATCAAGACCGGAGACGTTATAGGCAGCCTATTTCTTTCAGGCGCAAAATGGGCAAAGAAACTTATTGACGCCGAAGGCAATGTGATTAAAGAATTCGGAAACCTGAGGCTTACGAATATTTTAAAGGCAGGAGATATTATCAGGGTGAGGGTAAAAGATATAAGCGGCAAAAACCCTGTCTTTACACTTGAACAGGACCCGGTTGTCCAGGGCGCGGTTGTTGCCATAGAGCCTTCCACCGGGTATATAAGGGCTATAGTCGGGGGTTATGATTTCAGAAAGAGTGAATTCAACAGGGCGGTATTTGCAAAGAGGCAGGCGGGTTCGGTATTCAAGCCCGTAACATATGCCGCCGCCCTGGATAACGGCTATACCCCGGCAAGCATCATAATAGATGAGCCTTTGATTTATGAAAGCGAAAAATACGGTGACTGGGAGCCGGAGAATTACGATGAAAAATACCACGGCGCAACAAGACTCAGGGATGCCCTTGTCTATTCACGAAACATAGTCACAGTAAAACTTCTTGAAGGGGTCGGCGTGAATAAAGTTATTAAATTCGCCCGTTCCATAGGGATAAAGGGGCCTTTCCCGCATAACCTTACCCTTGGGCTCGGCAGTTTGAGTGTAAGCCCTCTTGAGATGACATCCGCTTTTTGTGTATTTGCACAGGGGGGCGTCAGGATGCCCCCGATTGCAGTAAAATATATTATTGATCCGGATGGAAATGTCCTTGAGAACAATATACCCGAGGGGATCAGGGCCATAAGTCCGCAGACAGCCTTTCTTGCCACATCCATGCTTGAGGATGTGGTCAAGTACGGGACCGGCTGGCGTGCAAAGGCGCTTAAAAGGCCGACCGCGGGAAAAACAGGGACAACAAATGAATATAGAGATGCATGGTTTATAGGGTATACGCCTGAATTAGCCGCAGGCGTATGGGTGGGTTTTGATAACATGCGCACACTTGGAGACGGGGAGACGGGTTCAAAGGCCGCAGCGCCCGTGTGGGTCAATTTCATGAAAAAGGCGCTTGCAGAGATTTCTCCCTTTGACAGTAAGGATGTTGAAAAAAAGCCTTTTCCCGTACCGGACGGCATTGTTACGGCTGTAATCGACCCCTTAACAGGACTTCTTGCTACCAATGAGACAAGAAAAATGGTGGAATTTTTTAAAGAAGGAACTGTTCCCACAATATATTCAACGTATTTCTACAGGGACCTGATACTCAGGCAGAAAAAAGAGCTCAGGAAGATAAAAAAGGAAAAAGATGATAAAAAATAATTTAAAAATTTAAGTATAATCAGGTATATTATATTCAACCATATCATGGAGGTGGATCATGAAAGTTCTAAGTCTGGTCTTAATAGTATTATTCGTATCAGTATCTTTTGGCTGGGCAAATCAGGCTGTTTTGAAAGAGGCATACTCTCTTTATTACAAGGGGGACAAAGAGGCTGCAATAAAGATAATGGAAGACTATGTTCAGAAGAATCCCGACCCGGGGGTGTTTTATTTCCTGGGATACGCCTATTATGAGATGAAGGATATGGATAAAGCGAAGGAGTACTTTAGCGAGTCTTTTCGCCTGAAATCCTTTTACAGCCCTGTGTCACCGGAAAAGAGTCGGTAAGAGGAAACGATAATTGCCATTGAGTCTCCTTTTCCGCTAATACGCCATTGAACCGGGAAACGCTCTGATTCGGCTTATGAATAAAAACACCGCGCCCGGGCTTATCGATATCAACAACATGTTTTTCTGGACACTCCTTTATCGTGTTGTTGCCGTTGTGCTTGTTATTGTTACCCTCCCGATAAGAGACACCCTTCCACTATGGATGATAGAATCGTTTCATCGTATTGCCTACCCGCTGCTTATTTACAATATTGCATTGCTGGTCTTCCATAAGAGAACCTCCGCATTTCTTCTAAGACATCCCGGCGCTTTGTTTGCAGATCTTTTTATTGCCATAGCAATAATTCAGATTGGCGGCGGCTGGCGCAGCTCCTATTTTGGATATACATTCAGCACAATCATACTTTTTACCATATTCAAAGGGAAAAGATGGACATATATTTCAACCGTTGCACTCTCTGTTGCCGCTCTTATTAAAGACCCTTCAGGAGACCTGCCCTCCATGAAGGTCTTTTTTGTCAGCAACCTGGATATGAGGATGGGCGCTGCCCTGATATATGTCACAGCCGGTCTTATTCTCGGGTACTTCAGCACACTCCTTCAGAGGCTGGAAATACTATCAAGATCAAAAATAGAGGAAACAAGAAAACTCACGGCGCTGGAAGAAAAAAACAGGCTGGCCCTGGAGCTTCATGACGGCGCAAAACAGATGGTTAATGCGATGCTCTTCAAAACTAACCCGCTTATGAAAAAAATCAAAACTTCCAGGGATGAAATTGCCGATGAATTGAGATGGTTGTGGAGAGGAATGAACTACCTGCATAGTGATTTAAACCAGGTAATGGACACACTTAAAATACAAGACAATACAGACAAGGCAGCATTTAATATTTTGGCTATTATAAAAGAAGAGGTGAGAATTGCTGAAGTTATTACAGGATTTTCATGGAATATACGTTCAGACTCTCACAATATCTTCTTTCCGCTGAAATATAAACTGCCCCTCAGGAGGTTTCTGAGTGAATCCTTAATGAATGCATGGAAACATTCCGGTGAAACGATCGGGAACATATATCTGAAATTCATGGATAACCCTGTTTCCCTGGTTGTCAGTGATGAGGGGAAGGGCTTTGTGTTTAAAGATATTGAAAGATCGGAGACTACCGGTCTCAACAGCCTGAAACACAGGGCAAAAGAGCTGAACGGAGACCTCTCCATCGAGACTGCGCCGGATAAGGGCTGCAAAGTTGTTCTCACCCTTCCCTTGAGAATCGGTAGTAAAAAATTACCATAAAACCTGTGAGTTTTTGCTCATGACAGATTTTAAGAACCCTAATATAATACCGGACATGCCTGTAAGAGTCTTTATCTTTGAGGATCACTGGATGTGCAGGGAGGCTCTTGTCTCTGTTCTGAACAAGGAGAAAGAGGTGGAGGTATTGGGTGCAACAGGAAATGTCCGGGAAGGGATAGAGGAGGTTGCAAGGACCAGGCCTGAGGTGGTCCTGATGGATATACGTTTTCACGGGGAAAATCTCGGCATAGGGGCAACCTCAACCATCAAAGATAAATTGCCTGAAACAAACGTCATTATCTTTACGGAATTCCCGGACGAAGACACCCTGCAAAGCGCCGTGAAAGCAGGGGCCTCGGGATTTCTTTTGAAGAGAGAAGTGCAGGACCCCGATATTCTTATTAACGCAATTCGCGCCGTGCACCACGGGGATGCATACATGACCCCGTCAATGACTTCAAAGATTCTGAAAGTAATAAAGAGGTTAACGGATAACAGCAAATATGAATTAACGAAAAGGGAATTGCAGATTTTGAAATTAATAACCGACGGCAATGACAATAAAAAGATTGCCAAAGAGCTGGACATAGAAACAAGGACGGTTGCAAACCATGTAAGCAACATACTCTTTAAATTGAATGTCAAAAACAGGACGGAGGCAGCGGCAGTTGCAAGAAAGGAGGGTATTATTGAGTAAAGACATAATCGCAAACATTCAACCGGAATATTGCATAAACAAAGGCAGGCGGACTTGCCGCCAAGCCTTTGCATTGCAAGAAGAAAAAGGTGGTGATGCGCTATGAAGGTTTAAATGGCAGTATATCATGATTTGATGTTCATGAATATTTATAGAATAACCCTGATACTTAAATAAGGAGAAAAAAATGGCAAAGAAAACCACAGCCACTATCATGTCTATTATTTTCAGTTTAGTGGTAATTTTGTTTGCATCAAACGTTCATGCCCAAAAGGCGGTTATTTTAGAATATGACATCCCGACGCCAAACAGCAAGCCGATGTACATTGATGTTGATGACAATGGAATGGTTTGGTTTACTGAGCTTGACGGGGTGAAGATCGGCAGGTTTAATCCACGGGAAGAGACATTCACTGAATATCCTGTTACATTCCAGCCGAGGTGCATTGTCTATAACGTCCTGAATAATCTTGTATATTTTACAGAAGATGCATCTGGCAATGGCCATTACGGGGCATTGTTTCCAAAGACCGGCTCTGTGCTGGAGTTTCCAACAGGGCTTCCCTCAGGTTCATCCGTTGATTGCACGCTTGACCCGGACGGCAATTTCTGGTTTAATGGCTGGGATTCGCAATCACTCAGCAAGGCCAATAAGGCAGGGCTTGAAAATTATGTACTGCCTTCATTCGGATATACGGCTGGATTGACGGAAGATCCGGAGGGCAATATCTGGATGACGATAGTAAGCGCATACGAGTATAATCCGAGATTAATAAAATTTGATCCCTCACTGGGCGAGCCCGGGACTTCAAAAGGGTTTTCTGAAATTCCCCTGCTTGTGAGTCAGGCAACGATCCGAGCTCCCATAGCCGCTTTAGGGAAGATATGGTTTCCAATAATAGACCAGTCAAAGATCGCCTCTTATGATCCTGCTACAGGGACATTCCAGGAGTATCCGGCTCCTACCCCTGATGCCGGTATACAGAGGATAGCGATCGACCGGTGGAACAGAATCTGGTTCACAGAGGAGCTTGCAAACCAGATCGGCATGCTGGATCTGCGAACAGGTTTAATCACTGAATATCCCCTGCCCACACCGGGTAGTTCACCACATGGCATAGTTGTTGACAAGAACAGGGACATTGTCTGGTTTGTTGAAAGTGCAGGCAACAAAATCGGCAGGTTAACTCTGAGATAATGCAAGCTTTCCTGGATATTGCATAATCAAGGCAGGCGGACTTGCCTCAAAAGTTAACTTTGCTCCAAAAATGGCCGGGCAGAATAAATTCTAATGATGAAGTCCGGAACCTTCCAATGGGGTAAAGTTTTTCAGGCAAAGCCGCCTGCCGTACAATGATAATTTATGCAAAAAGATAAAAACTTTCCTTGATACAGCTTTGTGCCTGAGCAGTTATAACGCCTACCCTGTGAAGCTTCATAATATTTGTTTTTCCACCCAACGCAAACGGCGGTGAGTTATACAAGCTCCTATAATAACGCACTTGCAAGAGGAGACTCCTTCTTTGTGTATAACATCTATACGCCGAATTTTGCTGAGGGGACTCTCTTAAAAGCGGTCTTGATCGATTGCAATAGCGGTGAGATACTCTGGGCAAATAAAGGAATATGGGGACGGATATCTTTTAATGACACTGATACGGTAAAAACTATAATTGCCGATCTTTTTGCCAACCTGAATTAAACAGATAAGCCTGAATATAAAAGGAGGATTGAATAATGAGTGCGCCAAGCAAAGCTAAAACAAGCAAGCTGGACAATCGAGCCCGTGTAACGGCTAACCACCGGCACGGAACTAAACCATGCGTATGAGGAGGCAACGAATCATACGAAGCCATGGGGAGGGCAGAATGTCAGCCACAACGCAAGTGAAGGTATCGAGTCCCGAAATCAACCTTATTGCATTGGGTCAAGGGTTCATTTCCTGGAAACCAAAATCAGGACACACGTTAAAGGTGAGAGTGTTGCTGACGTGCCGGGGTCTGAGTCCGTGGCGGGCAAACGAACTGTTTATATTGGAACTTGGGAGAACCGAAGCGCTCCAAAAGGAAGCTTCCAGGAAGCCGAAGAGGCAACAAGGAAGTATGGCGTTTCGGTAGTCGGACTGACTCATAGTAGAGGCGTAAACATGGAAAGTATCCGAATAAGAATAAAGGATACGACACTGTTAAATCTGATAAAGAAATTCCTGAAAGCCGGTTATGTTGATGATGGTATATTGGTAAAACCGGATACCGGAACGCCG
>DRDE01000255.1 GCA_011040095.1 Nitrospirota bacterium | reverse complement strand
CTGCCACTGAACTCAACGGGGAATATCTCGTTGATATGCTGACAGTGTTGCCGAGTCTCAAAAGATTTTCTCATCGTAAGGTTATTTACAGGGAAAACAACATGGTCTCTGGCTACAATGTTGTCTTCAATAAAATATGGGGGCGTTTTATTGTTGAAGAGGATATTTGCAAAGATGTTGATTCAGTGAAGGTCACTGTAATAAATTATAACAGGCCGGAAAATTCGTTGTTAATTCGTAGAATCAGGGACCACCTGAGATGCATGGAGAAAGACCTGCTGTATATCGGAAGGTTTAATTATCTGTTTTCGGGAAGGCTTCAGTTCATGGGATATTTTTCTCTGGAGAAAATAAAATAATCTGCTAATGAAAAGATTGTTTGTCACAGGCGCCAGCGGTTTTTTAGGCTGGAATATCTGCAATGCAAATCAGAAGGAGTGGGAAATATTCGGAACAGTCAATTCTCATCCAATAGTAATTGCCGGCACAAACACCGTACAAATCGATTTAACGGATTTCAAAGAACTCAAGAGGGTGTTTAAAGAAATCCGCCCCCATGCGGTTATCCATGCAGCCGCCGCAAGCAACCCGGATTTCTGCCAGGAAAACCCGGCTGAATCGCAAAGAATAAATGTCGATGCCTCTGTCAATATTGCCGGACTTTGCGCTGACCGTAAAATTCCGCTTGCCTTTACTTCAACCGACCTGGTATTTGACGGCCTGAATGCCCCTTACAGGGAAGAAGACCCGGTCAGCCCAGTCAATGTATATGGTGAGCAGAAAGTCCTGGCCGAGGAAAGAATTTTCAAAACATACCCCCCGGCCGCTGTATGCCGCATGCCTTTGATGTTCGGCAACCCCGGGCCCGCGGCTTCAAGCTTTTTTCAATCAATGATAAATGCCTTGAAGGAAGGCAGGGAATTGAGGTTATTTGCGGATGAATTCAGGACCCCGATCAGCGGAAAAACCGCTGTTCAGGGGCTTTTTCTTGCGCTTAATAAAATAAACGGTCTCATACATCTGGGCGGAGCCGAACGCATTTCCCGGTATAATTTCGGTTTATTGCTGATGGAGAGCCTCGGTATTTCTGAAGCCGCATTAATAAAGTGTCAACAGAAGGATATAATCACGGCAGCCCACAGACCGCCGGATGTCTCCCTCGACAGTTCAAATGCCTTTGCAGCAGGGTTTAAGCCCCTGCCTTTAAGGGGAGAATTGAAAAGTCTTCTTGAACCGGGGGCTTAAAAAATCATTTGCAACAATGTAAATTGAGGCTCCTGCAAATATTCGTGATTACTTATTATTGACAAGGATGCCGAAGCAGGTATGTTTTTTTTCTTGCATGTTTTTTAAGTGTTTGATATAATTGTTAATATTACTATTAGCTCTATATATAGTGTCTGTTTATAAATTGCCGTTTTTTTGTTTTTGTCATACCCGAAGTCTGTAATCGGGTATCCAGAAGTCTTTAAAAACACTGGATTCCCGCCCAAAGGATCGCGGGAATGACAGCTTAATTATTGAGTTTATGGACAGACTCTATATAGTTCATTAAATAAAATGAAAACGAGGATTTAATGTCCGGTCTTTTTTTAGGGGGGAGAGCTAAGAGGGTTAAAAATTCTTTTGTTTATTCTTCACTTATGCAGGATTTCTTCAATATCATGCGTCTATTTTTATAAACGCATTTCTTTTTAATATAAATTTTTGCTTTACACATTAAAAGTTGTGACTATAAAAGGGGATCATTTCTCTGTAAATAGAGAGTTCCTTTTTTATTGCATAATATTATGTATTTATACTGATATTTTGGAAAACTCAAAAATATTTCAGGGGAGGCAAATTATGTTTAAGTTTAAAAAGGTTATATTCTTAATGCTTCTGGCATTCATTTTAGGTATGAGTGGAGTTCTTCTTGTAAACGCAAATGCAGTTGCCATTGATACTGACGGTGACGGCATACTTGATGATGGGGACAACAGCGGAGTTGCAGGGGACAATACATGCACAGGGGGGAACACCTCAACCTGCGACGATAATTGTGTCAATGCATATAATCCTCTCCAGGAGGATGCGGACGGGGATGGTATTGGAAATGCGTGTGAAGACAGCGCGATAGACTTTGGTTCAGACGGATACATAGAGGTAATAAGCGGAAGTTTGCCGGACATAGCCGGTAAGGAACTGACAGTAGAGGCGTGGGTAAAGGGAAGCGCGTCTACTGTAACAGGCGGCATATTTTCAATAGGAAGCTTCAGTGATTTTTTTACTAACAGGGGAATGCATATGTGGGTAAAAGACGGCATTCCCAAGTTCGGGGTGACAGCGCATGCCACAAGCACACCTGATATAGTTGAAGGGCAGGGGTCAATACTAGGCAATGTATGGTATCACATTGCGGGAGCGCTAACCAATAATGTGCATACACATCCTGAGAGTGCGAGTTGCACCACTTTGGTAATGGCGGAGACGCCGCATATGGACATATATGTAAACGGGGAATTCAGCGACTGTGCAACAACCGGGGCGCTTTTTGCGGTCAGTTCGGGTTCTGATGAATTGGACATCGGGAGAGTTGGTTATGATCTTGTTCCCTGGGGTGTTGAAGTAGGCAGTACGAATTATTTTGACGGGGTTATAGATGAAGTGAGATTCTGGACAGTTGCAAGGACAGAGGCGGAGATACAGCAGTGCATGAATTATGAACTTGGGACAGCGGTCGGATGCGGGATAAATTCGGCGGAACTGAAGGGGTACTGGCGGTTTGACGAGGGTCTGGGCACGATTGTCACCGATTCATCAGGGAACGGGTATAACGGGAATATAACCGGCACGGGTATTTGGGTAACCGGGTATCCGTTTACGGACATAAATGTAGACGGAGACGGAGACGGGTACA
This sequence comes from Nitrospirota bacterium, assembly GCA_011040095.1. Lineage (GTDB taxonomy): Bacteria > Nitrospirota > Thermodesulfovibrionia > UBA6902 > UBA6902 > BMS3ABIN06. Next base: position 181 of record DRDE01000255.1, on the reverse strand, counting down.
CCGTAGCCGGAGGGGACTGTAATGATGGAGATGCAACAGTATATCCCGGGGCAGCGGAAATATGCGACGGGAAGGACAATGACTGTGATGTCGGCACAGGGGATGGAGTGGCAGAGACATGGATAGGAGCATCATGTGACGGGCCTGATACGGACTTATGTGCAGAGGGAGTGTATGAGTG
>DRDE01000254.1 GCA_011040095.1 Nitrospirota bacterium | reverse complement strand
TTTTACAGGTCGGGTGAGAAATAAATTGACTGATAAATGCTGTTTCAGTATTGATGGAGATCTCATTATAAGGTCATGGAACTCAAGCATGGAGAAATTAAGCTATAGAGAGGCAAAGGATGTTGTCGGCAATAATGTAAAAGGGGTCTTTCCGCTGCTGTGCGACGACATATCCCGTGTTTTCAGTGACAACAGGAAAAGACATTTGAAAGACTTCAGAAATATCTGTTTTATGGGAACGGATCTTTCCGCTGATATCCGGATTATCCCGGCAAGAAATAAAAAAGGGGAAATTATAGAGGCAAATGTTGTATTAGACAACATTTCAGGCAAATGTCCGCTTACGAAACAACTCGCTGATTCAGAGAAAATGGTTGCTATCGGAAAAATTGCTTCATCTCTGGCGCATGGTGTCAGGAATCCTCTGAATGCGATAAAAGGCGCGGTGGTGTATTTGAGGGAAAGATACGGGCACGAATCAACCCTGCTTGAATTCAGCAAGATAATATACGACGAGATCAATAAACTCGACAACTTTATCTCCGTTTTTTTAAGCTCTGCAAAAGGGGATTCAAAATTCATCCCCCTGAATCTCAATGAAGTCCTTGAATCAATTTTTACAATGATTAAGCCGCAGGCTGAAATGCAGGGGATTCAAATATTGCGTGAACTTTCTGTTTTACCCCTCATATCCGCGGATCCCTTCCAGATAGAACAGGCTGTTTTTAATATCATTAACAATGCAATAGAAGCCATGCCGGCCGGTGGAGCAATCGGCATTAAAACATCCCTGAAGCGGGAAGGGGACAATGATTACGCCGTAATAGAAATATCCGACACAGCCGGCGGCATCTCTGAAAAAGAGCTGCGAAATCTTGGAGATCTTTCTGAAAACCCGGAAAGAAATGACAGGGGATTCGGCATTTTTCTCTCCCGTGAGGTCATCAAAGCCCACAGAGGCAAACTGCTCTGGGAAAGTGTCAGGGACAGGGGAACAACATTTAAAATCTTTTTGCCGGTAAAAGAGAGTGGACAATCGGAATAAGGCAAACGTTCTTATTGTTGATGATGAGCCGAATGCCCGTAAGGTTTTATCAGCGATCCTTAAAGAGGTGCCGTACAATATTTATCAGGCGGATGGGGCTGACGAGGCATCGGAGATTGTATCTTCAGAGGATATTGATGTCGTTATCACGGATATCAAGATGCCGGGCAAGGACGGCCTGTATCTCTTTAACTATTTAAAATTGAACTGTCCCGATATCCCCGTCATTTTTTTAACAGCCTTCGGTACGGTCGACTCTGCGGTTACGGCCATGACGGAAGGGGCTTTTTTCTATTTTATAAAGCCTCCCGACTACGCCAAACTCAAGGCGATATTAGCCAGGGCCGTTGAACAGAAAAAACTCAAGAATGAAATTACCGATCTCCGGAGCCAGCTTGAATCCACATACAAATTCTCCAGTATTATCGGGAAGAGTCCTGGTATGGAAAGCGTGTTCAGGATGGTGGAGGCGATTAAAGATTCATCAATCAGTGTGCTGGTCAGCGGGGAGACAGGCACAGGCAAGGAACTGCTTGCAAATGCTATTCATTACACAAGCCGCAGGCATTACAGTCCGTTTGTGGCGGTAAATTGCGCTGCCGTGCCCCATGAACTTCTTGAGGCCGAGTTTTTCGGCTATGAAAGAGGGGCATTCACCGGCGCTGTCTCAAGAAGAATCGGAAAATTCGAAGAGGCCGACACGGGCACTCTCTTTCTTGATGAGATTGGTGAACTGGAACTGTCGTTACAGGCGAAGATTTTGAGGGCAATCCAGGAAAAAGAAATAGAACGCATCGGGGCAAACAAGAAAATAAAAATTGATATTCGATTGATTGCATCAACAAATCGTGATCTGGCAAAAGAGGTTGAACAAAAAAATTTCAGGGCCGACCTTTATTACCGCTTGAATGTAATGCAAATCAAACTGCCGCCTTTAAGGAAAAGAAAGAGCGATATCCCCCTGTTGGTTACACATTTCATAGATAAGTTTTCTCAGCGTGAGAACAAACACGTCTCCAGTGTTTCTCCTGATGTGATGAATGTCTTTCTTAGCCATTCCTGGCCCGGCAATTTAAGAGAGCTTGAGAATGTCATAGAGAGGGCGGTTGTCCTTGCAAGGGATGAAGTTATCGGCATAAGAGGTATCCCGGATGAAATTAAAAAACAAGCTATAAATAATAATATCCGTGCAGATGTTGTAAAACCGCTTAGAGAGCTGGAGAATGAGACAATAATAAATGCAATTAATACATTTAACGGGAATAAATCAAAGGCAGCAAAGGCTCTCGGTATAACGAGAAAAGCCCTGTATAACCGCCTCAGAAAAGCAAACTCATTTCTTTAATAGAAATCGCTAAAAACTTTGTGGATGACCAGATAGGATCGCCTACTTTTACTTGTGATCTGGCGGGAAAAAGGAATATTTGTCTAACCTAAATTGAGCGATTTTTTTTACCAAACAGAGTTGCCTGCCAAAATTCGCACTTTTCGTCATTTTGAAATAGACAAAACCTCTGAGATGAGGGTTTTTAAATCAATGCAACTAAATTCAGAGACAATTGCTCCCATAAGGTATAATTTTATGACAAAAATTGCCCGTTCCAGACGCACCTGTCCTGTTACTTGTTCCTGCATCCTTTAATTCTTTTGCTGTTAAACTACTATTGGCGCTGGTCTGACACCTTTCCCATATATCCTTAAATCGCAATCTATCCATAACTGTCTGCGTGACTCTCAGGATTATTCCTCTACCCGTCTTTACAATCTTGGCTGCAAAGTCCAATGCCTTCCGCCTTACCGTTGTCGCATAGCTTGCTATCGGTATAACTTCTTCCAATACATC
>DRDE01000253.1 GCA_011040095.1 Nitrospirota bacterium | reverse complement strand
TTGCGCAAATCATTGAAGAGGAATTTGCTGTGCATTATCATCCCGGTCATGTGCGCAAGCTGCTCAAGGAGATGGGATTCTCCGTGCAGCGTCCAACTACGAAGCTTATGCAGGCTGATCCCAAGAAACAGAACAAGTGGATTCGCTACACATATCCCAACCTTAAAAAAAAGCCCGGGAGGAAAGGGCGGTAATTGTTCACGAAGACGAAGCGTCATTCCGGCAGTCACCGACGTTGCACCAAACATGGGCTGCCTGCAATTCTCAACCGCAGATTCCGACACGGGGGCAGCGGAACACCCAGAAGATTCTTGATGATTTCTGTCAGCTTTTCACGCCGGGGAGCGAAGTCATCTATGTGGGTGATACAGAGAAGAAGTGGGCATACTTTGATTCTGATGCTCTAAAAAAAATAGGGGTTACAATAGAAGAACATGGAAAGATGCCTGATGTAGTCGTTTATTACACCGAGAAAAACTGGCTCGTTCTGATCGAAGCGGTTACGAGTCATGGGCCGGTTAATCCTAAAAGAAGACAAGAGCTTAAAGCACTGTTTTCCCTTTCAAGTGCTGGTTTGGTATATGTCACAGCTTTCTTAGACATGCAGACGATGGTTAAGTATCTTGATGATATCTCTTGGGAAACTGAGGTCTGGATTTCGGAATCCCCTACTCATTTAATTCATTTCAATGGTGAGAGATTCCTTGGGCCATACGAGGAAGACCTAACAAGTTGATAGAGAGGAATGCGGAACAGCAGATATCAAATTGACCTTTGAAGTTTTATGAAATGCAAATGGAACGGATAAGGGGTCGGGGCTTGACAAACAACAAATAAAAAAGCGACCTACCCGGTATTCAAGAAAAATAAACTGTACATACAAACCATTAATGTGTATGATATAACTAAACATACACATTGGAGGTGACAATGAGAACAAATGTTGTTATTGATGATAAGCTCATGAATGGAGCTTTAAAGGCTTCTGGACTTAAGACAAAGAAGGATGCTATTGAGGAAGGCCTAAAGCTTCTGGTTAAATTTAAACGTCAGTCAAAAACCAGAAAATACAGAGGCAAATTAAAGTGGACCGGGGATCTTGACGCAATGCGGACAGACTAATGATTATAGTTGACTCATCCATCTGGATTAATTATTTTAATGGCAAGAACAGTCAAAAGACAGATTGGCTTGATGAAGCATTAGGAATAGAACCAATTATAATGGGAGATATTATTCTTACTGAAATACTCCAAGGTTTTCAAAATGATAAAGACTTTAAAACTGCAAAAATGTTGTTACTCGAATTTCCTTTCGTAGAGATGCTTGGACAAGAGATAGCAATTAAAAGTGCTTTGAACTATAGAAAACTACGTCAAAAAGGAATAACGGTCAGAAAGACTATTGATGTAATGATTGGAACATTCTGCATACATCATAATTTTGCACTATTACATAATGATAGAGATTTTGATGCCTTAGAAAAATTCTTAAACCTTAAAGTCATAAAAATCTAAGGAAAACTTTGGGGACGTTGTTGCGCACTATGCAAAACTATTGACAGGGAAGATTAGACATGCCTGGAGCCTTGCCCCATATAGCGGTCGTGTCAGTTCTTCATCTATATACTGAACATCCGGCAGTATGTCTTCTTGTCCCTTTAAGGTTTTTCCGCTGTATCTGCCTGCTTGAAGCTCTGTGTCCGGCATGTCTTCCGGAATCGGCCAGGTTAGCTCCGACTCTTTAAATCTGCTTAGACTGTTATATACGTTTATCTTTGACATTTGCAGCGCATTGGCTATCTGCCGGTTGCTTAATTTGCTGTCAAAATGCAGCCTTAAAACTTCTCTTAACTTTCGCATTGCTGTCCTCTTCTTCTTTTTGGCCACTGATTATTCTCCTTGATTCGGTTGTTTGGAGGTCTACAATAACCTATGAGTTTGAGTTGATTTACGGCTCTTGAATGGAAATCCCGTTTTCTTTGAAAATCGGTCACGATAAATGGGATTCTCCGGTCAATTGCGGTGGGATTATGCAATATTTGATCGCTCTTTCCATTTGCTTTGTTTTGTTTCATAATTACCAATAACTTATTTGGGGATAGACTTTGTTTTTGTATAAAGATTATTTCTTTACATTAATAAGGCGCATCGGGGTTTCTTTTTTTAAATTTTTTTGTCAATCAATCGGATTCTGATTTTTTATAAATAGTTATTTTGTATTTTTTGAAAAAGGGGGGCATAATGAGTGCGCCAAGCAAAGCTAAAACAAGCAAGCTGGACAATCGAGTCCGTGTAACGGCTAACCACCGGCACGGAACTAAACCATGCGTATGAGGAGGGCGGTAATTGTCAAGAAAGTTGTCCGATTTATTTCACGCAACCTTATGCAAATTATGCTCTTTGGCCCGCACCTCTTTCGGCAGTTGATATCCGGGAAAAACTGGATGTTAGTATTTCATTAAGAACAATAGAAAGAATTCTTATTGATGCCGGCTTCAACAAATTAAAGCGAAGGACATATCAGGAAAGGTAACAGTTTAGTATCTTTTTTTACGGATAGAATCGATTAATCAGGAAGAATTATTAAAGAGAGCAGCCTGGGCAGTAGGGGTATCGGCAGTAAGCAAAGTTTGAAGGAAGTCTCTGGGAAGTTCCCCCTGACGGCGAGCAGTGAGAATAAGACTTGGCAAGATGCTGTGAGTTCGCAGACCCATCTCGGAGCGAGTACCGAAGATAATCTTTCTAAAAATAACCATGCTTCTGATAGATTGTTCAGCCTGGTTATTGGTTGGCGGGACACCCGGATGCCGAAGAAAAGTAAAGAGCTGATTAATTTCCTTTCCGATCAGCTTAGACCTGAGAGTTTCGGCAGAAGAGAAGTTCAACTCATTGGCACAGAAAGACTTGAGGTTTTTGAGAAACACCTTTTCAATTGCAGGGGTGTGCTTAAAGGGAATAACGCCGGAAGAAACTTTCTGACCCACTTTACAGGCACATGAAAAGAGCTTGGCAATGAGGGCAAATCTCAGGAGCAGAAACATGAACCGTTTGATCCACATGTTCAGGTTTTTTCCGGAACCAGCCCGGATGACCAACCGGAGTCCCACATTTTTTCTTCCTGGAGCTGTTAATATTGCCTGAAGTCTTCTCCTTCTTCTGCTTATCCTTCTTTCTGTTTGCCTTAAACTGTCTTTGATGTAAAGCCTGAAACTTTGCTTTAAGCTCAGCATTTTCTTTCTCCAGAAAGCGGATACGCTTATCTGACCTTTCCAGCTCCTCGTCGTATTCATCGATAATCCTCAGATGCTCCTGATATTGCGAATCTGCCCGCCCATACTCATCCCACACCCATTTTGTAGACAGCCCTTCCAGATACGGGCAGTTCTACTCATACAAGCACTCAAAGCCTGAAGGTGGATAATGGATACCGTGGCATGACTTATTCGTTCTCCAGTTTAAGAATATCCCAGTTGACTTTAGAGAGTTTCGGAATAAGGAGTCTTACCTTCTTGTTCCGTCCGGTCATTTCTTTTGCCTTTCGGGCGATGTCTTTTCTGACATAAAGAGAAACTGTTTTCCCTTCAACCTTGGTAGTAAGGTTATGACCGGCCATTGAAGGGGACTTTCCAATAGTCCCCATGAGAAGATCAAGGTTTGCCGTAATCTCCTCCTTGAGGCGGGCCTGACGTTTTTTCAATAAATCGATTCGTTTCATGTTGCCTCCATATAATATGAGTATTAGTACTCATATTATCATAACAAAAAAATACCGACATGTCAACAACTATTCGCTTTCTTTCTCAGTATCGCAAAAACAGCTTTCTAAAGTACTAAACTGTTACAATGACGGTAGTTTCTCTGGTAAAATTCCGCAATGCCCGGGCGTTATTGCTTTTGGAAAAACGTTGTATAAATGTCAAGAAGAATTGAGGTCTTCTCTTGAGGGATGGCTTATCGTAAAAATTAGGCATGGTGATAAATTACCAATAATAGGACGGATCGATTTAAACAAAAAAATGCCTGCTCTTGAAGAGATATCTGGTATTATCTAAAAAATTCTTCAACTTTTTTATCCATAAAATCCTTAAATCCTTCTCTGAATCGTTCAATACTGAATCTTTCGGCATTTTTTCTTATCTCATGCGGGTCGAATTTATCCTCTACAGCCACGAATTTTTCTACAGCATCAATCAGCGCTGTTGGAGTCTGTTCATAAAGAAAGATACCTGTTGGTGATGTCAAATCTCTGGACCCCGAACCCTGAACCCTTTACAGGTATTACCGTCTCAGTTACTCCCCCTTTTCCAAAGGCTATCACAGGCGTCCCGCAGGCCTGCGCCTCAACAGGTACTATACCGAAATCCTCTTTCATTATCCGTGAGAAAATCGACCTGACAGAAGAGGTCAGCTTCAGGGTAAAGTTTTACAATCTGCTCAAGCACTCTCTCGGAGCCGGCGTAATTAACAAGCCATTCGTGGATAATGGCAGTTTTCATTGAATAAATAAGACGGTATTTGCTATGTGTTGGCTTATCATTGAACAGGGACAGATCAGGGACTACTCGATTAACGCATTAAGAAAGGCATCAATATCCTTACGGCATATTGCTTTCAGTTTGGCAGCGTCTTCAACAACGATCTGCACCTTTCTCGGGTCCAGCTCGTAAGCATATGCATGTCTGAACAAATGTCTGAATGAACGCAGATTATCCAGAAGTATATAGCTCTCCCTCGATAAAAGAGATGGTCTTATGCCTTCGATCGATATACTCATCCGCTTAAGAAGCTCCATGTGATACTGACTTTTATCCTGTATATGATTCTCGAAGGCACTGGCTATAATATTGAACATATCCTCAAAGGCACAATACAGATTATGTAATTGATACGCTATGCTTTCCAGCGCTGCTATTCCTTTTTCAGTCGACCGCTTCTCAATCTTTGCATAAATATTCTCTATTTCTCCAAGTTGAGCCTCTACCTCAGCCTTTAATATAGTCAATCTTTCCTTATCCATTTTATCCCTTCCCGTTTTATCTTTTCCGCCAGCCTGTGGTCTTCCAGCTGGATAACATCCGCATCTCTGCCGATTTCCCGGGAAATAAAAGACATTGCTTTAAAAAAATCTTCTTCACCCAATCCTACAAAACCGATATCAATATCAGAACCTTTTGAAAATTTGTATGGCTTAGCTATCGAACCAAACAGATATGCCTCACTGAAAGATGCCTCGGCACTCAATCTATCCAGGACATCGAACAGTTCTATTATTAAACGATGCCGCAGTTCCTCCCGTTCTTTTCTTTCCCGTTCAATAGCCTCATCAAGCAAATTAGTTAAAAATGCCGGGCTCTTTTTAAAAGTTTTCATAATATGAGCAAACGATTTTAATTTGGATGATGTCCGATTATTATAACATGATAAACAATTCATCCAGGCTCAACTCCCCTGCGGCAGCGTGATGTACAAACAGGTCGGACTCATGAAATTTTGTCATAATTTTATCGATTTTTTCAGAAACTTCCGATGTATACCAAACCTCGCCGCATTCTTCACAAATGTATGCGGGAACATCCTTTATGGAAAACGGTTCTTTCCCTGCCTTTACTGCAAACCCGGTCTCTCCCTCAACCAGCCTGCCTTTGCAAAAACTGCACCTGTCAGGTTGCATTCTTAACTCTCCTTATTTTGCCGTTACGACACTATCCAGTTTTCGACTTTCAGCCCGGGCACTTTTGAGAAATGTTTGATATTGCCTGTTACAACGGTTAAGTCATTATATACAGTAATCGATGCGATGCGCATATCCGGCTCGCTCAAAGAAATACCTTTTTTCCCCATCTCAGCTCTCAATAGCCCATAGACTTTGGCTGAACTTTCACAAAAAGGCAAAATCTGAATATTCGGCCATACTAACCTGTCCAGCTTTTTGATGAAATAATCCGGTCGATTACTTTTATAAGCGCCGTATACCATCTCTCCGACTGTTATTGCTGAAGTGAACTGTCGCTCCGGAGGAATAAGGGCCAATCTCCTGATAAAAGAAAGGGAGGGGTTACTTTTCACTATCTGGCTTAATGCGTCCGTATCAAAAAGATACATGACTACAGCCTCCTCACCCTTCGTTCTTTTGATTTTTTTCTCTTCTCATAGATACCTTCAATAACTTCCTCGATGCCCTCAAAATCATCCCAGGCGCCTATAGCGGCAAGCAGTCCTCTTTTTTCCCCCTTTGCTCCGGCTTTTTCAATGGACTCCAGATCGCTTACACTGACAAGAGCCGCCACGGGCTTCCCCTTTCGTTCTATTATAAAGTGCTCTCCTTTGTGAGAGACTTTTCCTATTACTTCCGAGAAATGTCTTTTAACTTCTGCAACTCCTACAATTTTAGTCATTATACCACCTGCCTCCTAATGTGTCATAATGTTATAATGTCATCATTGTCGTTATATTGTCAAGGTTTTTAACGGCACTCTTTTTTTTAAATGACAAACTGCTTAACAACTATAA
>DRDE01000252.1 GCA_011040095.1 Nitrospirota bacterium | reverse complement strand
GTTTGCCAACCAATACCAAGACATCGAGAAGTCAACGGAAATCTTGCCAAACACATAATTAGGAAATTAAAAAAACCGTAACCGTTCACGGGTTATGTTTGTTTACGTTTGCTGGTTACAAACACCGCAATGGAAAGACTAAAATCCCCTCTCAAGAGGGGAAAACTGATAACCGCACCCTGTGAACGGTTACAAAAAACCCTAATCGGAAGACATGGGGTCCACTTTAACTTAACTTTTACTTTTTTTAACTTTTTTGATAACTGTGAACCGTTACGCTTAATGTTGCATAAAATTACCGGGGGGCACGTTTGTTTTGAATGCGTTTAATCAGCATGTCATAACTGCATGTATTCAGGACATCCTTCTTTTCAAGCCATCCCCTTCTTGCCGTACTTACACCGTATACCATAAAGTCAAATTGATACTCTATATGTGCATCCGTATTAATAGCCAGGGATACACCCGTTTCTTTAGCCTTTTTAATATATACGTCGTTCAGGTCGAGTCGAAGAGGGTAGGCATTTATCTCCATTACCGTGCCTGTCTCCTTTGCAATTTTTAAAACCTCTTCCATATCAACGTCATATGCATCCCTTTCTCCGATAAGTCTCCCTGTTGGATGGGCAATAATTGATACATAAGGGTTTTTCGCCGCAGATACGAGCCGTTTTGTCAATTGGTCGCGCGATTGCCGGAAACCTGAGTGAATAGAAGCAAGCACTATATCGAATATTTTTAAAACTTCGTCCGGAAAATCCAGGCTGCTGTCACTTTTTATATCTACCTCAACACCCGAGAGAAGCTTAAACCCTCTTAATTTTTTGTTTAAGGCTTTTATCGCCTTATTCTGTTGCAGAATCTGCTCTATGCTCATCCCCCTTGCAACGCCAAGCCCTTTTGAGTGGTCGGTTATTGCAATGTATGCGTAGCCCTTCTTTTTTGCAATCTCAACAAGCTCTTGAAGGCTGTGGCTTCCGTCACTGTAATCCGAATGTACATGAAGGTCTCCTTTTATGTCTTTAGTCTCTATAAGCTCCGGCAAATTGTCTTTAAGGGCTGCTTCTATCTCTCCTGTGTCCTCTCTTATTTCAGGCGGTATGAAAGGGAGGCCAAGTATTTTGTAAACATCGGACTCTTTTTTCCCGCCGAGTTTTTTCTCTGTCTTCAGATCAAAAATGCCGTATTCATTTATCTTAAGACCTTTTTTCGCTGCCATCTCTCTTAACCTGATATTATGGGCCTTGCTTCCCGTAAAATAGGAAAGGGCGGCGCCGAAAGAGTCCTCGTTAACAACTCTCAGGTCTACCTGAATGCCTTCATTCGTAACAATACCCGACTTTGTCGGCCCCTTCATAATTACTTCTTTGGATTGAGGAAGCCGGACAAATGCATTCATTACTTTTTGGGGGTCTTTTGATGTTGCAAGTATGTCAATGTCTTTTATGGTATCCTTCCAGCGTCTGAGGCTGCCTGCAATAATCAGTTCTTTCACAGGAGAATCTTCCCTGAGCTTTTCCATGATCTCTTCAGCAACAGGCCTCACGCGTCCCATTGGAAAACGTCCTGTATGCCGCCTGATCATGGCGATACCCTTAAGAATGTTTTCTTCTGTTTTGGCCTTTATACCCGGCAGTCCCTTTAGTTTGCCTTCTCTTGCATGTCTTTCAAGGTCGGCAATATCCTTTATTTCGAGCTTGTCAAAAATCAGTCTTGCCGTTTTTGGTCCGAGTCCCGGTATTGAAAGGATATTTAACAGCCCGGAAGGGAACTCTGTTTTTAATCCGCAGTGGAATTGCAGGCTTCCTGTTTTTACATATTCCTGAATCTTGCCTGCCAGGTCAGCGCCTATGCCGGGGATTTGTTTAAGCTCGTCAGAAGATATTTCGGCGACATCTTTCGCAAGGTCCTCAATATTCCGGGCAGCCCTCCTGTACGCCCTTATCCTGAAGGGATTGTCACCCTTTATCTCAAGGATGTCCGCAATTTCATTGAATATTTTCGCTATTTGCCGGTTGTGCATAAGTTAAGTATATCATCTTGCAACAGCAATGTTAAAATATGTTCAACTATCTTTAAGTGAAAGGAAAAACTTTGGCAGCATTGAAGATAATGTGTTAAAATTTATCTTGTCCTGCTTGTTGGTTATCGAAAGATTAATTTATTAAAAGGAGGAACCTTATTATGGATATCAGGAGAATAGGTGTTATCACGAGTGGAGGAGACTGCGGAGGGCTGAATGCCGTGATCAAGGGGATTGCGCGAAAGGCATACGATATGGGACTTGAATCGGTTGTAATACCGAACGGGTATGCAGGTCTTTATAATCTTGTTGATTTAAAAGAAGTTGTTGTGCTTAATGCAGAGAGGGTGAGCAAAATAGAGGCTTCGCTTGCAGGTTCCGAGGCCGGTCATTCCAGGGTAAAGATCAGCAAGATAGACGACCCTGACAAATATGAAAGGATTAAAAAAGGACTTGTAAAATTCAACATAGACGGTCTTATCATAAGCGGCGGTGATGATACAGGAAGTGTTGTTGTTGATCTTTCCTCCCAGGGCATTCCCTGTATTCATGTCCCGAAGACAATGGACCTGGACCTTCAGCCATATAGTGTGGGAGGGGATTCAGCCATTAACAGGATATCGGTGTTTGCCAGGGACCTTAAAACTACCGGAATGAGTCATAACCGTATCCTTGTTATAGAAGTATTCGGAAGATATGTGGGCCATACGGCATTTCGTGGGGGCATAGGGGCCGAGGCTGACTGCATCCTCATACCGGAAGTGCCTGTTGACTTTGATATTGTGTATGAACATATGAAGACCACTTACTTCGCGAGGATTGACAGGAGTGATGTCAGGGCCGGCACCTATATAATTGTTGTTGCTGAAGGTCTTCAGAATGCAAGCGGTGAGATGCTCTACGACGAATCTGCCGGAGTTGATGCCTTTGGTCATAAAAAACTTGCAGGCGCCGGTAAATACATAAGACAGCAACTGGAGAAAAGGTTAAAGGCCGATCCGGATGTTGAGGCCTTTATGAAGAGAACAGGGATGTATGTCCCCGGAATTTATGCAATACCTGAGGTAAGAGAAGTAACCCCCGGCCATCTTGTGCGTTCCGGACATTCTTCAGCCTATGACGTTAACTTCGGATATAAGACAGGAGCCGGAGCCGTTGTCCTCCTGCGTGAGGGCAAAACCGGTAATACGGTTACCGGGGTCGAAGGACACAAAATTTTGTACATGGCAACATCAGATGCCATAAAGCGAAGAGAAGTTGACATCGAAGAACTGTCGCTTTTTGAAAGTCTCGGCACCTGCTTTGGCCGCAAGCCTGTTGAATTTAAACCGGAGCTGGTTGAAGAACACAGGACGGTTGAACGGATGATGTAGGCAGTTACACCAGGTAAGCAAATCTTTTTTTGAATTCATCAACATTCATTCGCCCCGCCTTTGCAAGCCTGGTAATGGCAGGGCGAGTGAAATCCTCTTTTTCGAGTCTTATCATATATTGCCTGCCGACTATAAAGGGGTCTGCTTTGGTGTCAACGTATCTGACCCTTGTTCTTTTCGTGGCAGGGTCTATTATTTTCCTGAGAGGAATGGGTTTTACCCTGCCTTCATAAAAAGAGATCATTGCGCCGGACCCGCCTTTTAATAAATACTTCATTGCGCTGTAACCGAGGGTTCTTGTATATTCCGCGTCAAAAGGGATGGGGTCGGCCGCCCTTAGTTCATATCCTATGGTTTTATGGACGATCTTGAGTTTTATTTCCCGGGATGCAAGCTCTTTGCTCACAAAATGCTGAAGGATTCTTCCAAGCTGAATTTCCGAAAGCCTTAAGGCGCCCCTTTCATCATTTTCAAGAAACTCATATCCGGAGAGTTCCTTAACATCTATTTTACCCGCAACTCCTTCCGCTAATATGGCAACCCCGTAAGAATATCCCTGCGAAAGCCTCTTGATTATTGCGCCTTCAAGGATGTTGGCCACCCTCGAGAATTTCAACTTTTTTTGTTTGAATTCCTCGGGGATAAGTGTAATTGTCGCCCCGGCCGCCTTGCCTATGCCAAGGGCAAGATGACCTGTATGCCTTCCCATAGTCGTTATAAAATACCATCTTCCCGTAGTGCGCGCATCTTCTATGATATTCTTGACGATTTCCGTGCCCCAGTGTCTCGCAGTCTCAAATCCGAAGGTCGCAGCGCCGCCGGGCAGGGGGAGATCATTATCTATGGTTTTCGGCACGTGAACAATAGATATTTTCCCCTTTGTCCTTTTCTCTATTTCTCTTGCTACAAAAGATGTGCCGTCACCACCGATAGTGATAAGATAATGGATTTTTAATTCCATTAATGCCTTTACCATGGCCTGGAAACTCTCTTCCGGGTTATCAGGGAAATCTCTTGCTATTCTTAAAATGGAGCCCCCTCGGCTGTGCATGGGCCATGCGTTTTTATTATTGAGAACAATGGTCTTGCCGGTATCTCCGCGAAAGAGCCACTTAAAACCGTCCAGAATTCCTATGACTTTTATTCCCCTGTTAACGGCTTCAACCGTTGCAGCGCTTATTACTCCGTTTATGCCCGGTGCAGGCCCGCCGCCTACTACTATTGCAAGATTTTTTCCCACGTTGTTCCTCCGGTTATGTTTTTCTCCTGCCGGTGAAAATTCCCGGCGGGCTTTTCATAAGTGAAGTATAGCAAAAGGGAGATTTATAATCGAGCATACAATGTAATGGAAACAGCGATCACCTCCCTGCTCTGTTCCCTTTTTGAAAAGACATTTCCGAGTTCATCAGGCAAATCCCCTTGACATTTATTCAAACATTTGTTTTAATCGATCGTATGAACAGCGGCGACTCAACCCTTACCGATACAAAAGAGCGCATTCTCGATGCGGCTGAGCATCTCCTTGCAATAAAGGGTTTTCGCGGCGCGTCTCTCCGGGCGATAACCGGGGAGGCAGGCGTGAACCTGGCGTCGGTTAACTACCATTTCGGCTCCAAAAAGGCGCTGCTTGAGGCTGTCATCAAAAGAAGAATTCAACCCCTTAATCATATTCGCAGGAAAAGACTGGAGCAGGTAAGGGAATCTGCAAGGCAAAAGGGAAAGAAACCGGACGTAAAGGCGGCGCTCTCGGCATTTATAGAGCCGACACTGCTCTTTAAAGAATCAAATCCTGATGCAAAAAAATTTTTCATATTCATCGGCAGGTCTCTTACTGACCCTGATGACACTGTAAGAGAGGTTTTTTTGCGTTTTATAAAGCCGATTTTCCATCTGCTGTTTGAAACCGCGTGTGAGGCATTGCCCGGACAACCGCGTGAGATAATTTTCTGGAGGCTTCATTTTACCATTGGGGCACTTTTTCATGCCATGCATATAAGCGGGAACATTAAAACCAAATTCCTGGATGTGAAAACCGGGATCGATGCAAATTCGCTGGTTAATCTTATCCTTCCATTCGTGACAGCAGGTATGAAGGCAAAATGAAGATTATTCTTATCTTAACGACACTGCTGGTTATAGCGGCGGCAGGATGCTCTCTCCATGAATCAAAGATCATCCTGCCGCTGACAGAGGTCCCTTCTTCATATTCATCAGGAGAGGAAAAGCCCGCGCCGCCAATCGGCAAATGGTGGGAACAGTTTGAAGATAATAAGCTGAATTTGCTTATGGAAGAGGCTTTCAGGCATAACCTCGATATTGTCCGGGCATATGAACGTCTCCGGCAGTCATTAGCTGTGATGAGGATAACCGGTTCATCCGGGGGGCCTGTTTTAAACATTGAAGGTTCCGGCGGCATAAGCCGCCGGCCGGGTGTTTCAGGCATGTCGACTTCCGACAGTTATACACTTTCTGCGGCTGCCGGTTATGAATTAGACCTCTGGGGAAAACTTAAATCAAAAACCAGAGCCGCTCAACTTGATGCATTGGCATCAGAACAGAATCTCAAGGCCCTGTATATAAGTATTTCAGCACAGCTTGCTGATCTCTATTATCTGGCGGTTGAGCAGCGCGCGCAACTGGAGCTTTCCGATCAGACCATTGCCTCTTTTCAGGACACTTTGGAGAGAGTTGAACGCCGGTACCGTGAAGGTCTTGTGCCGGCAATCGATGTTTATCAGTCACGCCGGAACCTGTCGGCTGCGAGGTCCCGGAGACCGCTTTTTGAGTCAACGCTGTCTGTAACACTTAATGCCATTTCCGTGCTGACAGGAAATTTCCCTGATAAGAAAACCGGCGATGTTAAAGACCTGAAAAAAGCTCCGGTATTCCCGGCCGGGTTGCCGGCGCAGCTTCTTAAAAATAGGCCGGATATCAAGGCAGCGCTTTTGCGGCTTAAAGCAAGCGACGAGAGGGTTGCAGCAGCTATAGCCGACAGATTCCCTTCATTTAACCTGATAGGCAGTTACGGCGGTTCCAGCGATAAAATAAGGACAGTCCTTGATTCACCGAATATATTCTGGAATATTCTTTTGCAGATTGCACAGCCTGTTCTCGATGCAGGAAAAAGAAGGGCGGAAGTGGACCGCACAGAGGCTGTGTTCAGGGAAAATCTGGCTGTTTATCATAAGGCAGTGCTCAATGCATTCAGGGAGGTTGAGGACGCTATTTCCAAAATCCGCGCATCCGAAGAGCGTATTAAAATGCTTGATGAAACCGTGTCTGCCTCAGAAAATTCGCTCCGCCTTGCCCTTGACCGCTATATGCAGGGCCTGACCGATTACCTGCCCGTGCTGTCCGGACAACTGGGGCATCTCACTGCAAAAAGCGACCTCATAGCAGCAAGAAGGCAGGCTGTCTCAGACCGCATTCAGCTCGCACGCGCTTTAGGCGGCGACTGGGTTGACGGGGTTTTTTAAACAAGGAGAGCATATGAGCCGGAAAACAAAATTACTGAAAATAGCAATCCCTTTGATCATTGTCTTTTCCGCTCTCGGAATAATGAAGTTTTTAGTGCTTAGTCGACCGGTCCCTGTCAAGGAGATCAAAGAAAATCCCGGAGTCCTGGTGGAGGTTTTCAGGGCGGATAAGAAAAACAGGCATATTTTTATTAAAGGCACGGGCACTGCGAAAGCTGCACGGGAAATATCCGTCATCCCGCAGGTAAGCGGCCGCGTCACATACACAGCTCCAGGTCTGGTTGTAGGAGGCTTTTTCAAAAAAGATGAGCTGCTGTTTGAAATAGAAGGTATTGATTACAAACTTGCTCTGGAACGGGCAAAAGCTGAGAGGGCAAATGCCGAATATGGGCTGGCAACTATAGAGAGCAAGGCCCGCATTGCCCGTGAAGAATGGGGGCGCATCAATAAAGATGAGCAGTCCCGGCCTAATCCGCTTGCGCTCTATAAACCCCAGTTAAAAAATGCCAGGGCCGCCCTTGCATCTGCTGATGCCGTTGTAGAACAGGCAAGGATCAACCTTGAGAGGACTAAAATAAGGGCGCCGTTTAACAGCAGGGTGCGATCCGAGAATATCGATATCGGCCAGTACGTAACAAGGGGCTCAAGCGTTGCCGTCCTTTCCGGAACAGACACATCCGAAATAAACGTCCCCATTACCGCAGATGATTTGCGCTGGCTGAATATCCCGGCGCAGGGTGAGAACAGGAACGGTCCCCCGGCTGTTGTCAGCGTCAATACAGGGGGAGAGACATATAAATGGGAAGGCCGTGTCACAAGATCAACAGGCGAGGTCGATCCCAAAAGCCGTATGATACGGCTTATCGTGGAGATAAACGACCCCTACGGGCTGAAAGAGAAAAAAGAGACTGCCCGCCCGTCGCTCCCGGAAGGCTCTTTTGTTGATGTGCGGATAAAGGGCGGTATGCTCAAAGATGTTTTCGTTATCCCCAGGGCCGCCCTTCGTGATAACTCCACGGTATGGGTCATGGACAGTGAAAAGAAACTGCGAATAAAAAAAGTGACTCCCTTGCGGATGGAAAAGTATGAAGCGATTATTGCTGATGGAATTGACGCCGGTGACATGATTATTAAGACTAATATCTCGGGCGCTGCCAACGGCATGAAGTTGAGACAGGTTGAAGTAAGGAAGGAATGAGACTGTGAAAGGCCCGATAAAATGGATGGCGCACAACCATGTGGCTGCAAACCTACTGATGATAATATTCATCGTGGGCGGCCTGGTCATGGGGTATGCAATAAAACAGGAGGTGTTCCCTGAATTGGAGCTTGATCTTGTGCGGGTCACGGTTGCATATCCAGGGGCAGGGCCTGAAGAGGTTGAGGATGGTATTATTCTCAAAATAGAAGAAAACCTGAGCGGCATCACCGGGATTAAAGAGATCAAATCAGTTGCAGCCGAGGGGTTCGGACGGGTTACGGCAGAGATACTCCCGGGCGAGGATGTTGACCTGATTATTCAGGACATCAAGGCGGAAGTCGACAGTATCACTACTTTTCCCGAGGATGCCGAGAAGCCGGTTGTTGCCAAGATCGTGAACCAGCGCGAAGTTGTCTCCGTGGTAGTGTACGGCAATGCTCCGGAAAGGAGCCTGCGTGAACAGGCTGAAGCTGTCAGGGAAGACCTGCTCGCAATGCCCGAGATTACCCAGGTTAAGCTCAGGGGCGTGCGGCCTTATGAGATTTCCATAGAAGTCAGGGAAGAGACCCTGCGCCGTTACGGACTTACACTCCGCAGTATAGCCGACAGGATAAGACAGGCTTCAACAGACCTGCCCGGCGGGGCTGTAAAGTCCGGTGGCGGGGAGATACTTATCCGCACAAAGGAGAAACGCTATAAGGGGACGGAATATGCCGGCATCACGATACTCGAAAACATTGACGGTACGGGATTAAAACTCGGCGATATCGCGGAGGTGCGCGATACGTTCAGGGAGACTGACGAGTACGCCCGTTTCAACGGACTGCCTGCCGCCATGGTTGCGGTTTACCGGGTCGGCAACCAGAAACCTCTGGAGATATCCGGCATTGTAAAACAGTATGTTGAGCAAAAGCGCCGCGCCATGCCCGACTCAATAAAGTTATCCATATGGAATGACTTCACGGAATATTACCGCGGCAGGATTGACCTGCTTTTGAAAAACGCC
Organism: Nitrospirota bacterium; assembly: GCA_011040095.1. Taxonomy (GTDB): domain Bacteria; phylum Nitrospirota; class Thermodesulfovibrionia; order UBA6902; family UBA6902; genus BMS3ABIN06. Next base: position 5,047 of record DRDE01000252.1, on the reverse strand, counting down.
TTTATCGGCCTGATACTCATCTTCCTTGTCCTGGGATTATTCCTGCAGATACGGCTTGCAATGTGGGTAATGCTCGGCATCCCCATTTCTTTTCTCGGGGCCGTGCTTTTAATGCCCTCCCTGGACGTGTCGATAAATATGCTCTCCCTCTTTGCCTTTATCCTTGCGCTCGGCATTGTGGTGGATGACGCCATTATAGTCGGGGAAAATATTTACACGCACCGGGGGAAGAAGGAGCCGTATATAAATGCAGCGGTTAACGGCGCGACCGAAGTCGCACAGCCTGTGATATTTTCAGTGCTTACGACAATAGCCGCATTTCTGCCGCTGATTTTCGTCAGCGGGACAATGGGGAAATTTATCAGGGTTATCCCCTTTGTCGTAATACCCATACTTGCAGTATCCCTCATAGAATCACTCCTTATCCTGCCTGCCCACCTGAGTTTCGGACGCCACACAAAACCCGCGGGAACAATTACGCGTTTTATTGACGGGATAAGACAGGGTTTCGGCGGCAGGCTTGAACGTTTTATTGCAGGGCCGTATCAGCGCTTCCTCTCCTTATGCCTGCAATACAGGCACACCACCCTGGCGGTTTCCATAGCTATCCTGCTTATTTCCTTCGGCATTGTAGGCGGCGGAATAGTAAAGTTCCGTTTCATGCCTGAAGTTGACGGAGACCTTATAACCGCAAGCATAAAAATGCCCATAGGCGCGCCTGTGGAAGAGACGGCTAAGGCAGAGGATTATCTCGCGCAAAAGGCCCGGGAGATTATAGATGAATATGACCGTGAACTCCCTGAAGGCAAAAGCATACTCCGTCATATTTATTCCACTGTGGGCGGCACGATTCTTTACGGCCACGCGGGTGAGAGCGCATCATCGGGCTCTCATCTTGCGGAAGTGGCCCTGCTCCTTACTCAAAGTGAGCAGAGAGGCGTTCCTGCTTCGGAGATATCACGAAAATGGCGTGAAAAGGCGGGGGATGTGCCCGGCGCGGATTCCGTGACCTTTGTCTCCAACCTCGTGCGCTTCGGGAAAAATATTGATATTCAGTTTGCTCACGAGGACTTTAATGTGCTTGCCGATGCAGTGGCAGGCATAAAAAACGCGCTTGCCGCTTATCCCGGTGTTAGCGATATTACCGACAATTTCGCAAAGGGCAAACGCGAACTGAAAGTGAGGCTCAGGCCGGAAGCGCGCGCTCTCGGCATCACAGGCGAAAAACTCGGCAGGCAAGTGCGCGCCGCGTTTTTCGGTGTTGAGGCGCTCAGGATTCAGAGGGGCAGGAATGAAGTAAAAGTAATGCTGCGCTATCCAAAAGAGGAGAGGAGGAGTCTCGGCGACCTTGAGTCCATGCGCATCCGCACCCCCGGAGGCGGAGAGATACCTTTTACCCAGGCTGCATATGTTCAGGAAGGACGGGGCTTCGGTGAGATAAATCGCACTGACAGGAAAAGGGTGGTTAATGTCTCTGCAAGCGTTGATAACAATGTTGCAAATGCTGAAGAGATACTGATTGATCTGAAAAACACCGTACTCAGCAGGTTAACCCGTGATTACCCGGGACTTACCTACAACCTCGAAGGAGAAGAAAAGGAGCGCACGGACTCAATGGGGAGCATGGGAAAGGGTTTCATGCTCGCGCTTTTAATGATATATACCCTGCTGGCGATTCCCTTCCGCAGCTATATCCAGCCCTTTATCATAATGGCGTCAATCCCCTTCGGGTTTGTGGGGGCGTTAATCGGGCACCTGGTTATGGGATACAGCCTCAGCATCCTCAGCATATTCGGCATAGTGGCGCTCACAGGAGTTGTGGTAAATGACTCACTGCTTTTGATTAATTTTATCAACCGGAAAAGAAGAGAAGGGCTTGAACCGGAGCAGGCAGTGGCGGAAGCTGCCCGGAGACGTTTCCGTCCAATAATCTTGACCTCACTCACAACCTCCCTCGGTCTTACACCGATAATTTTAGAGAGAAGCGTCCAGGCCCAGTTTCTTATTCCAATGGCAATAAGCCTCGGCTTCGGCATCCTCTTTGCAACATTGATTACACTTCTTCTCATCCCTGCGCTTTATCTTATTCTTGAGGATTTCCTGAAAATATTCAGGTCGTTCAGTGTGAATCGCCGGTGAAGTGATTTTCCTCTTATTTATTAGTATAATATTTGTAATAGCTAAGCCGTCAGCTTTCAGCGGTCAGCTCTCAGCTTTAAAATATAAATCAGCGCCAAGAGATGGTTATAAACATGAATGATTCCGGAACTTCAGTGTTTTTTTGTTGATAATATTATTTTGCTGATAGCTGAGCGTTTTATGATTGTAATTTCATAACATAGCGGGTGGAAATAATGAAAAGTCCGGATGTATATCTTGCAAAAACAGAGGATGCATATAAAGGCGCATGTGAAGCGCTGGATGCATTAAAATTCGGGGTCAGCGGAAAGCGCGTTTACATCAAACCCAATCTCACGGGAGGCCGGCCTTCCCGTGATGGTTTAACTGTTGATACCGGCCTGGTCAGGGCAGTGCTGGAACGACTGCATGATTGTCCGCAGATAACAATAGGGGAATCCTGCAGTGATACAACCTCGGCGTTTGAAGAGCTTGGATATACGGACCTGCTCAAGGAGTTCCCCAATGTCCGGCTTGAAGATATCAGGGTGTCCGGGACGGTCTGGAAGCCCATACCAAAGCCTTACCACACAAAGGAAATGCCGTTTAATGCCAGTGTGTTCGATCACGATTACATAATTAATATTGCAAAAATGAAGACACATTCATTAGCAGATGTTACATTATGCCTGAAAAACATATTCGGCTTTATCCCTACACGCAAACAGAAACTCATGTACCACCCTTTTATCCGCAAGGCGCTCCTTGACATGAACCAGATAGTGCCGAGCCATTTCTGCATGGTTGACGGCGTATGGGGCAACGAATTTGACGAGGTGCAGAGCACTCCCAAATATACCGGAGCTGTAGTGGCGGGTGAGAACATGCTGGCCGTGGATATGATTGCCGCGGAAATAATGGGGATCAACCTGAATAACATCGATACTTACAGGATGGCCTTCGAGTTGTGGGGCGACCCTGAAATCAATCTTCTGGGCAGTGGACTTGATGAAGTCAGTACCGGGTACAGGCAGGGCTGCCTGTTCACAACCAGGCTTCGCTATTTAAAGGAAACCACAGCCAGCTTTCTATACCGGGCCGTCAACCGTCACTGATGTTATCATTATGCCATTGCCAGCCGGATAGAGCATATCTTTGAAATAGGATTGCGCACTAAGGCTCAATCCCATATCTCCTACAGCCACGGCAACCCATAAGTTAATCCTAAAAACTGCAGTTAGAGATAGAGTTCACCCGGATTAAGGCAACAAAGATAGAGGATTTACCCCTGAGGCATAGAATTATTTTTTCAGACAGAATATTGATATGTTTTCAGGGGGAATAAATAACATTATTGAGATTATAGATTATGTTACTGCTTTCTGTGAAAACAATTCTCGGACAGCCTGAAAAACCCTGACCACATGGACTACTTAGAGTCTGTTTATAAATAGCTGCTTTTTATTTTTGTCATACCCGAAGTTTGTAGTCGGGTATCCAGAACTCACTGAAAAGACTGGATTCCCGCCCAAAGGACCGCGGGAATGACAGCTTAATTGTTGAGTTTATGGACAGACTATACTTATACTGGATTATCAGAAGCTGATTGAGCAGTTCGGGATGAAAGCATCAATTTATGCTATGCTACCTGATATATTAAGGGGCGATAACGTGGTGGGGGTATCTTTTTTCTGCTTTTCCGAGCTGTTTCAAGCCATGCTTTTTTTGCCTTCAAAATTTCTTCCAAAGCTTCTTCCGGTGTTTTACCAAATGCTGAGCAATACTTTAAATCCGGTATATCAGCAATATACCCTTCGTCTTCGTCACTGTAAAATATATTTATATGATAATCCTTCATTTTTATTCCTCCATTTTGAGATTATATTGCTCGATAATATGTAATAATTGTCTAATTTGATAAGGCTTTGCTTTTCTTTTAACATTTTGTAAATTAACCAATTCTAAGACATTGGGATGTTTATATATATGGTGACTGCCCTCAATACGTTCCAAATGAAATCCAAATGCTTCTGCACAAGACTTGACTTCTGAAAATCGTATATTCTTTGAACCTGAAAGTAATTTTCGTAATAATTTTTGTTTCTTCATCAGTTTTCATTTTAACATTTAGAGTTCTTTTGAAAATCTATTATATTTTACAAAAATTATATTTTAAATGCTTCATTATTATGTATTGGTTTTGGGGCTATATTTTTTTTACACATATCACGAAAGTCAGTGAATCGGAACCCTTGAGAATAATAGCATGCTGAAAACATAATGCTCTTTCCAAAAGTAAACATGTCAATGCTTTTTGGTGATACCATTCTTTTATAGACTTTATAAAGTGATAAAGTGGGTGGTGTCTGGTCTCGTCATACCATGTCCCCCACCTTCCTATGTCTCCGGTTATGACAGCTATGGGTGCAAGCTGTACTGCAAAGTCAAACCGCTTCTTTGCCCCGATTACCGATTCGCTTTTTATCATGTCCTTTACTCGTATATCCTGTGCAAAGGGTTCTTTCTGAAATCCGTAAAACACCCCGTACTGTCCTGTCTTTTGACACTGTCCTTCCCGATACTCGCCTGAAATGATCTTCCATGTCCCCGGAGGCTGCCCTGATGCATTCTATATGGGATATGAATCTCTTTATCGGCTCCTCTTTTGTTATGCTGTGTCGTGTATGATTGCAGGAAGCAACCCAATCGTTGAGCAAATCATTGAGTTTATCAAGTGTCTTTGCATCTGCTGTGCTGAGAAAGCACTCTCTGACTGTGCGAAACCATCTCTCTATTTTACCCTTGCCCTCAGGCTGATAGGGCCGGCTGTTAATAAGCGCTATGCCTATTGATGCGCATTTGTCCCTTATGAGTCGCTTCTTCTCTCCCCGGCCATGCACACTGCCTCCCACTATGTCGGCTATGACCC